>CANLWQ010000070.1 GCA_947494405.1 Comamonadaceae bacterium
CCAAGCCCAATTGGAGCGCGAGCGCCTCACCCGTTTGCGTCACACGCCTTCAGTCACCTTAGATGGCGAAAAAATCCAGTTGTTGGCCAACATCGAATTGCCAGAAGACGCGGCCGTGGCCTTGTCTGTGGGCGCTGTGGGTGTGGGGTTGTTTCGCAGTGAGTTTTTGTTCATGGGGCGCGAAGGGCAATTGCCGGATGAAGAAGAGCAGTTTCTTGCTTACCGGCGTGCCGTGGAAGGCATGCAAGGTCTGCCGGTCACCATTCGCACGGTGGACGTGGGTGCAGACAAGCCTCTGGACCGAACCACCAAAGACGAGGCCCACCTCAATCCTGCTTTGGGCTTGCGCGCGATTCGCTGGAGCTTGGCAGATCCCAGCATGTTTCTAAGTCAACTGCGTGCCATCTTGCGTGCTGCTTTGCATGGGCCGGTCAATTTGCTCATACCCATGCTGGCGCACACGCGGGAAATCCATCAGACTTTTGCGTTGCTGGATCAAGCGCGTGAACAGTTAGATAAAAAAGGCCAAGCTTATGGACCGGTCAAAGTTGGCGCCATGATCGAGGTGCCAGCAGCCGCCCTGAATTTAAAGGTGTTTTTGAAATACTTTGATTTTCTGTCGGTAGGCACCAATGACTTGATTCAGTACACCTTGGCGATAGATCGCGCTGACGAACAAGTGGCGCATTTGTACGACCCCTTGCATCCAGCTATTTTGCAATTGGTCGCCAACACCATTGCCCAAGGTGCTGCCGCCGGCAAAGACATCAGCTTGTGTGGCGAGATGGCCGGCGACCCCAGCCTCACCCGCTTGTTGTTGGGCTTGGGTTTGCGGCAGTTTTCTATGCACCCAACCCAAATTTTGCGGGTCAAGCAAGAGGTTTTGCGTGCAGACGCGAGTCGTTTGGCCGCTTGGGCCCAGCGGGTCATGGCAGCCGAAGACCCCGCCGCAGAAATACTCAAGACTTAAATCACGCCCAGCACACTGGGGTCGGTGTACACCGTTTCTAAAGGAAAGCGCTGACCCGCTGCATGGTCTTGGGCGCAGCGCAGCAGCAAGCGGCTGCGGTGTTTGGCTTGGGTGGCTTGCATTTCCTCCATGCTCATCCAAAGCGTTCGCACAATGCCCATGTCCAAGGCGCGTCCTGCCTCGTGCGCCCCCAGTTCACCGGTGAATGCAAAACGCAAGTAGCTGATGTCTTGGGCCGGCTCATCCGCGCTGGCCTGTTTCAGAAAGCGTGACAAATAAACCCCCACCAGCGCCGTGGGGGTGAAGTGAAAAGCTGTTTCCTCCAACACCTCGCGCACACACCCTTGCAGGGGAGACTCGCCGGGGTCTAGGTGTCCGGCTGGGTTGTTGAACATCAAACCATTGGGCGTGTGCTCTTCAACCAGCAGGTACTTGCCATCTTTTTCTATGATGCCAGCCACAGTAACGCTGGGTTTCCATCTTTCAATCATGGTGCAAAATCCCCTGTTTCAGGGCGTTTTATGAATCTGCGATGATTCTCGCCCATTGAGTGGAGGAGATAACCATGTTAATTGGCGTGCCCGCAGAAACCGCAGCCGGCGAAACCCGTGTTGCCGTGACCCCTGAGACGGCCAAAAAAATCATTGCCCAAGGCCACACGGTCAAAGTGCAGTCAGGCGCGGGTTTGGCTGCCAGCGTGACAGACGCGGCCTACGAAGCCGCCGGTGCGCAAATCACCGATGCCGCCTCCGCCTTGGGTGCCGAACTGGTGCTCAAAGTCCGCGCCCCATCTGCTGCTGAGTTGTCGCACATGAAAACCGGCAGCGCCTTGGTGGGCATGCTCAACCCATTTGACGCCGAAGGCTTGCAACGCATCGCAAGTGCTGGTTTGACCAGTTTTGCGCTGGAGGCAGCACCTCGCACCACCCGAGCGCAAAGCATGGATGTCTTGTCCTCGCAAGCGAACATCGCCGGCTACAAAGCCGTGATGATGGCGGCAGATAAATACCAGCGCTTCTTTCCCATGCTGATGACGGCAGCCGGCACGGTCAAAGCCGCCCGCGTTGTTATTTTGGGCGTGGGTGTTGCGGGCTTGCAAGCCATTGCCACGGCCAAACGACTTGGGGCGGTGATTGAAGCTTCGGATGTACGCCCTAGCGTGAAAGAACAAGTCGAGTCCCTGGGTGCGAAATTCATTGATGTGCCTTACGAGACCGCGGAAGAAAAAGAAGCCGCTGAAGGCGTGGGCGGTTATGCGCGCGCCATGCCTCAATCTTGGCTGGACCGGCAAAAGATTGAAGTGGCCAAGCGTGTGGCACTGGCCGATGTGGTGATTTCCACTGCTTTGATTCCTGGTCGTGCGGCACCTGTTTTGATCACTGAAGACATGGTCAAAAGCATGAAGCCCGGCTCGGTCATTGTGGACTTGGCTGCAGGCAAGGGCGCCAACGGCGTGGGCGGCAATTGTCCGCTGAGCGTGGCTGATCAAACGGTGGTCCAAGACGGCGTGACTTTGGTGGGCGACACCAATTTACCCGCGCTGGTGGCCGCTGACGCATCTGCCCTGTATGCGCGCAATGTGCTGGACTTTTTGAAGTTGGTGTTGCCTAAAGACAAGGGATTCACCGTTGACATGGAAGACGACATCGTGGCGGCGTGTTTGATGACACAGGCCGGCGAGGTTAAAAGGAAATAAGCATGGACCACACCGTTACCAATCTCATCATTTTTGTGCTGGCGATCTACGTTGGCTACCACGTCGTCTGGAACGTCACCCCCGCCTTGCACACGCCACTCATGGCAGTGACCAATGCGGTCTCGGCCATCATCATTGTCGGCGCCATGCTGGCGGCCGCACTCACGGTCACGCCGCTTGGCAAGACCATGGGCGTGCTGGCCGTGGCGTTGGCAGCAGTGAATGTGTTCGGTGGCTTTTTGGTCACCCGGCGCATGCTGGAGATGTTCAAGAAAAAAGTGCCCAAGGCAGGAGTTGAAAAATGAGCATGAACCTCGTTGTACTGCTTTACTTGGTGGCCAGCATTTGTTTTATCCAGGCCTTAAAAGGTTTGTCCCACCCCACCACCTCCATTCGTGGCAATTTGTTTGGCATGAGTGGCATGGCGATTGCAGTCGTCACCACCGCTGCTTTGATATTTAACCAAGCCACTCAACTTGGCCAAGTAGACCCGGTTCAGGGTTTGGGCTGGGTGCTGCTGGGCTTGGTGGTTGGTGGCGGCGCTGGTGCCATCATGGCGCAGCGGGTTGAGATGACCAAGATGCCCGAACTCGTGGCCTTTATGCACAGCATGATTGGCCTGGCGGCGGTGTTCATCGCCATTGCTGCTGTAGTTGAGCCAGCGGCTTTTGGCATCGTGGCGCAAGGCCTGGGTACCGTGGATATTCCCAATGGCAACCGTTTAGAGCTGTTTCTTGGGGCCGCCATTGGTGCCATTACCTTCAGCGGTTCGGTCATCGCTTTTGGCAAGCTCTCTGGCAAGTACAAGTTCCGTTTGTTCCAAGGTGCACCGGTTCAGTTTGCCGGTCAGCACATTTTGAATTTGCTGTTGGGCTTGGCCACAGTTGGTTTGGGCGTGTATTTCATGTTCACTGGCAATTGGGACGCTTTTCTCATCATGCTGGCGCTTTCTTTTGTGCTGGGCGTGCTCATCATCATCCCGATTGGCGGCGCAGACATGCCGGTGGTGGTGTCCATGCTCAACAGCTACTCAGGATGGGCAGCAGCGGGCATTGGCTTTAGCTTGAACAACAGCATGCTGATCATTGCCGGCTCACTGGTTGGCTCGTCTGGCGCCATCCTCTCTTACATCATGTGTAAGGCGATGAACCGCTCTTTCTTCAATGTGATTTTGGGTGGCTTTGGTGGCGAAGCCGGCACCGCTGCTGCTGGCAGCACTGAGCAACGGCCGGTGAAAAGCGGCAGCGCCGATGATGCAGCTTTTATTTTGGGCAATGCCGAAACTGTGGTCATCGTGCCCGGTTACGGTTTGGCTGTTGCTCGCGCACAGCACGCAGTCAAAGAGTTGGCCGAAAAACTCATTCACAAAGGCATTACCGTTAAATACGCCATACATCCTGTGGCCGGTCGCATGCCAGGCCATATGAATGTGCTTTTGGCCGAGGCTGAAGTGCCTTATGACCAAGTCTTTGAGATGGAAGACATCAATGGTGAATTTGGTCAGGTCGATGTGGCCATCATCTTGGGCGCCAACGACGTGGTCAACCCAGCGGCCATGATCAAGGGTTCAGCCATTTATGGCATGCCCATTTTGGAAGCCTACAAAGCCAAAACCATCATCGTCAACAAACGCTCCATGGCGGCGGGTTATGCCGGCTTGGACAACGAGTTGTTCTATATGGACAAAACCATGATGGTGTTTGGTGACGCGAAAAAAGTGGTGGAAGACATGGTCAAGGCGGTGGAATAAACCCTCATTCTTCGAAGCACTGGTGCCGCCATGAGACCTATCGCCATCATGGGCGCCATGCAAGAAGAATTGGCGGGTCTCAGGCCTCACCTGACAGGCGCGCAAACCATCACAGTTGGTTCAAGAGAAGTCACCTCTGGCACCTGGCATGGCCACAATGTGGTGTTGGTCTTGTCTCGCATAGGCAAAGTCGCCGCTGCCACGACGGCTACTGCGCTGATCGAGCGCTTTGATGTCAAAGAAATCGTTTTCACAGGCGTCGCCGGCGGCTTGTCGCCCCAGGTGAGCGTGGGCGACATGGTGGTCGCCACAGAGTTCATTCAGCACGATATGGATGCCTCGCCCTTGTTCCCGCCTTTGGAAGTGCCTTTGTATGGTCAAGCCCACTTTCCAACAGACATCAACATGCGCCAGAGTTTGCAAATAGCGGCAGAGGGTGTTTTGAAAAACCCGTCGCAGTGGATACATCCGGATGTTTTGCGTGCGTTAAATGTTCACGCACCCAAAGTGCATTCAGGCTTGGTACTCAGCGGCGATCGTTTTGTGGCCACTTCACTGGAGAGCCAAGCCTTGCAGCAGCGCTTGCCGTTGGCCTTGGCGGTGGAAATGGAGGGCGCGGCCGTGGCCCAAGTGTGCCACGATTACGGTGTGCCTTTTGCTGCTGTACGCACCATTTCCGATCGCGCCGATGATGCAGCCACCATGGCTTTCACCCGCTTCATCAACGAAGTCGCCAGTCGTTACACCTTTGCCTTGCTAGATGCGTGGCTTGGCCAGAAATAAGTGGTTTATTTAAGCCAACCACGCTTGCGGAAATACCACATGGGAATCAAGGCGCTGCCAATCATCAGCGTCACGGTGTAGGGGTAGTTCCAAGCGCCCAATAACTCCAACTCGGGGAATTTCAGGTTCATACCGTAAACGCTGGCAATCAACGTGGGGGGGAGCAAGGCCACGCTGGCCACCGAGAAGATTTTGATGATCTTGTTTTGGTTGATATTGATGAAACCCACCGTGGCGTCCATCAAAAAGTTAATCTTGTCAAACAAAAATGCGGTATGGCTGTCGAGTGAATCGATGTCGCGCAAAATTTGCCGTGCGTCTTCAAACTGTTCCGCGTTAAGCATGCGCAGGCGCATCGCAAAACTCAAAGCACGGCGTGTGTCCATCATGTTGCGGCGGATACGGCCATTCAAATCCTCTTGCCGTGCAATCGCGCCTAGGACTTCGCTGGCCAGTTCATCGGTCACGTCACCCGACAAAACCATTTTGCTGACTTTTTCCAGTTCATCGTAAATACCCTCAAGGGTGTCGGCCGAGTACTCTGCATCGACTGAGAAGAGCTCTAACAGCACATCTTTGGCGTCTTCAATCAGCCCCGGCGCACGCCGCGCACGCAAACGCAGCAAGCGAAACACCGGCAGGTCTTCATCATGGATGGAGAACAACACGCCGTGGCTTTTCAGTGCGTCGTTGTGCTGGTTCAAAATAAAAGCCACCCGAACGGCGCGGGGCTCTTCAATATCGGCAATCAAAAAGTCTGAGCGAATGTGTAATGCGCCGTTGTCTTCCTCGTAAAAGCGCGCCGACTCTTCAATGTCTTCGTCCATCGCGTCTTCGGGAATATGCACGCCAAAGTGCTGACTGATCCAGCGTTTTTCTTCGGGCGTGGGAGATTCCAAATCAACCCAGATGGGACGGAATTGTGAAAGCTCTTCTTGGGAAGAAATTTCTTCTTGAAACAAACGGCCATTGGCCAGGGAAAAAATATTGAGCATGGCAATCTCGGTGCATGGTTGAGCGAGACGAGGGGAGTGAATGGTTCGCTTTCAACTCAACTCGGCTGCATGCCTGTATGAGCCGAAAGCTACCGACTAGGGTAGGTTTCCAAGGAAGGTGCTCCAAAGCTGTAAACAAGGGGAATTATGGCACTGGCTGATGGCATGCGTGACACAGGCTGTTAGAGTCATGCGTTTGCTGCGGCTCTCATTTATGCAAACAGTTTTATCGCAGCGCCGTGAGTTTTGGCTATTGCTCACCTTGGCTGGCATTCAGTTCACCCATGTGCTGGACTTCATGATCATCATGCCCTTGGGTCCGCAATTGCGGGATTTATTTGCCATCAACGATGCGCAATTTGGGTTTTTGGTGTCTGCCTACACCTTTGCTGCAGGCATTTCCGGGTTGTTGGCGGCGTCCTTTGTGGACCGCTTCGAGCGCAAGCGCTTGATGTTGATTCTGTACACATTATTTGGTTTGACCACATTGGCCTGCGCATTGGCGCCAACCTACGAGTTGCTGATGGCTTCGCGTGTGGCGGCAGGTACCTTTGGCGGTATTTTGTCGGCCATGACCCAAACTGTGATTGGCGACGTGATTCCGTTTGAGCGGCGTGGTCGCGCAACAGGTTTTGTCATGACCTCTTTTGCCATGGCCACTGTGGTGGGCGTTCCCAGCGGGCTGTTTTTGGCCAATATAGGCGGCTGGCACAGTGCGTTTTTGGTGATTGCCTGCATGTGCTTGGTGGTGGGCGTGATGGCGGTGGTTTGTTTGCCCAAGTTGGATGCGCATGTTCACAAAGCCCAAGGACAGCAAGTCTCGTATGCCATACGCCAAGTCTGGGCCGAAGCCAATCACCGCAAAGCCTTGTACATGTCAGGCGCGATGATGTTTGCGGGCTTCACCATCATTCCTTACATCACGATCTTCACCCAAGCCAACCATATATTGGCACCGGAAGAAATTCCTTATATCTACCTCTGTGGTGGCACTGTGACTTTGCTCAGCGCCCGCTGGGTGGGACGCTTGAGCGACAAATTAGGTAAACGCAAAATGTTCCAACGTATGTTGGTGTTGGCTATGCTGCCCATGACCATCACCACTTTGCTGCAACCTGTACCTTTGCCTTGGGTGCTGATGGTATTTGCCTCCTTTTTCTTTTGCATGAATGCACGGATGATTCCCGGCATGGCCATGTTGACCTCGGCTGCCCAGCCTCAATGGCGAGGTACCTTTATGTCGCTGAATTCGGCCGTGCAGTCGGTGTCCATAGGCTTGGCTTCTTGGCTGGGCGGCGTGCTCATACAGCGTGACACCAGCGGTCAAGTCACCCATTTTTGGTTATGTGCCTTGGTGGGGATAGCTGCTACTTTGCTCGCCTTGACAATCTCTAGGCATGTGGAAATGCACAGTGCACCTGGCACTGCCGTGCCTTAAGCGCTTGTGCGACCTGTGTCATCAGGCCTTTGAGCAGGTATTGATTTTTATGCCAACTCGGCGCATAGTGGGGTTACCTGTCTTTGGTCAGGCATGCGGCTTGACTCATACGCACAGGTATCTTTTGGAGGATACGTATGAATTTGACGATCAGCGGACATCATCTTGAAGTCACCCCAGCTCTGCGTGGCTATGTCACCCAAAAACTCGATCGCATCAATCGACACTTTGACCAAGTGGTGGATGTGCGGGTTATTCTCAGCGTAGAAAAGCAAAAGGAAAAAGAACGTCGACAGCGAGCCGAGTGCAACATCCACGTCAAAGGCAACGATTTGTTTGCCGAATCCGCCAGCGAAGATTTGTATGCAGCGGTGGATGAGTTGGTCGACAAATTAGATCGTCAAGTGGTCAGGCATAAAGACCGATTGCAAGACCATGGCCATGCCAGCGCGAAACGCGCCCTGCTGAGCTAGTGCTATTGATGCGCTCACCAGCCAAGCCGCCTGTTTCACAGGCGGCTTTTTCAATAAAAAACCCTGAATTTAAAACCAAATAATTAAATATTTACCCTAGCTTGACAGGTCCAAGAGGTGCATAATCAGCACCCCAATATGAACAGACTCGCTGCCATCTTGCCTTCTGCACAAGCCCTTGTGCAGGTAGACGCCACTAGCAAAAAACGTGCTTTTGAGGAAGCCGGTTTGCTGTTTGAAAATTTGCACGGACTCAATCGCGCTTTGGTGGCCGACAGCTTGTTTGCCCGAGAGCGTTTAGGGTCTACCGGTTTGGGACATGGTGTCGCCATTCCGCATGGGCGCATCAAGGGCATGAAGTTTCCCTTGGCGGCGGTTTTTCGTTTAACCCAGCCCATAGGTTTTGATGCCCCCGACGAGCAACCCGTGAGCTTGTTATTCTTTTTATTGGTGCCCGAGGCTTCCACGCAAAAACATTTGGAAATCCTCTCCGAAATTGCCGAAATGCTCAGTGACAGCGGTTTTCGTGAGCGCCTGAAACAATGCAGCGATGCCCAAGATCTGCATCAACGCATTGTTGCTTGGCACTCTTCACTCATTGTTTAACCCCAGACTTTGAAGCCCACCGCTGTCAGTGCCGACGTCTTGTTTGAAGACTTCAAAGACAAGCTTGACTGGCAATGGATCGCAGGTCGGGGCG
>CANLWQ010000071.1 GCA_947494405.1 Comamonadaceae bacterium
GAGACCATCAACACCACCACCAGTGAAAAGCCCATGGCAATTTCATAGCTGACCATTTGCGCCGAGGCGCGCAAGGCGCCCAGCAATGCATATTTGGAGTTGGAGGCCCAACCGGCGATGATGATGCCGTACACCTCAAGAGAAGTGATTGCCATCAGAAACAACAAGCCTGCATTGATATTGGCTAAGGCCACTTCAGGGCCAAAAGGCACCACCGCCCACGCAGCCAAAACAGGCATCATGGTCATCACAGGCCCCAAGAAAAACAAACCCTTGCTGGCTTGCGTAGGCTGAATGATTTCTTTGGTGAACACTTTCAGCGCGTCAGCAATGGGCTGCAACAAACCCAAGGGTCCCACACGGTTGGGGCCGAATCGAATTTGGGTAAATCCAATCGCTTTACGTTCCCACAGCGTTAAGTAGGCCACACAGAGTAACAGAGGCAGAACAACACCCACGATTTTGAGCAATATCCAAATCACCGGCCAAGCCATGGCAGACCACCAAGGGGCGTCCAGCATGGTGAGTCCCGTCTGATACATCCAATCAGACATGTAACGCTTCCCCTGAACGCGCATCCGCAGTCAACTGCAAAGACGGTGCACGCCTGACCAAACCATCAAGATGGTAAATACCGGCAGTCACAGGCGCAGTGGGTGCAGCAGGCAACTGACTGACAGGAGCCTGGCAGTCGTTGTTCAAGCGCTCAAGCCAATTGGCTGGCAGCGCATCCCCACGAATTTGCTCCACCGAATCGTAATCAAAGCCTGCAACGCCCAGCATATTGGCCAACACACGCAACACCTTCCAAGCGGGACGCGTTTCTCCCAACGGCCTGACCACACCATGGAAACTTTGCACTCTTGCCTCGGTGTTAATGAAGCTGCCTGCGGTTTCGGTGAACGGCGAGATGGGCAGCAGCACATCGCTGAAGTCCATATTGGTTTTGAAAGGTGAAAGCGTGACAAGCATTTCTTTTTCAGCCAGCAACTTCAACGCAGACGCGCCTTGTGCGCAGTCAAACAAAGGTTCGGTATTGAGCAAAAACAAGGCCTTGAGCTTGGGCGAATGCAGCATTGCTTGGGCATGCATGCCGGCTTGCAAAGGCATGGCCGAAGCGACTTGAGCGCCAACCGTGTTAGCCGCCTCGCCTAAAAACCCGACGCTTGCACCGGTTTGTTGACCTACCCAATTGGCCAAGACCAACATTGCAGCGCAATGCGCATGATGCGCCACCCCATTACCCAACAACACGGCTTTTCGCTCACCCGATAAAAGTGAAGTAGCTATTGCTTGCGCTGCTGTTGATTGTGAGTTTCCTGGCACAGGCGCTGCAAGGCCTGAGCGCTCAGCCAGCACAGCCGCCACATCTGCCATGGCCTGCAACCAATCGGTATGCGCCAGCACCTGCACTTGCGCAAGCGACATGGCCCAATCGGGTGTCGTGTCACCCAAGGCATGCACTTTCGCCCCTGTTCGCACAGCTTGTCTCAAAAGCAAAGCAAGCAAGGGGTGATCTTTGCGGATATTGCTGCCAATCACCCAAGCGCTTTGCAAATGAGACAGCGATGCAATGCTCGTACCCAACCAACGAACCATGCCGTCGTGGTGAAAATCAGCCGCACGCAAGCGCGAATCGATGTTGTCGCTACCCAAGCCATGCATGAACTTGGCCGCCAAAAACAATTCTTCGAGCGTGCTGTGCGGACTGGCTAAACAGCCAATGGCTGAAGCGCCGTGCTCGGTTTTGATAGCCTTTACACCATTGGCGATGTATTCCAGCGCAACTTGCCAATCAACGGTTTGCCACTGCCCGCCTTGCTTGATCATGGGCTGGGTTAAGCGATCTGGGCTGCTCAACGCTTCGTAGCTGAAACGGTCGCGGTCGGCGATCCAGCACTCATTGACTTCTTCATTTTCGTAAGGCACCACACGCAAAACCTGATGGTTTTTAACTTGCACAATCAAATTGGCGCCAGTAGAGTCATGTGGGCTGATGGATTTACGTCGGCCCAACTCCCAAGTTCGCGCTTGGTAGCGAAAAGGCTTGCTGGTCAGCGCACCAACAGGGCAAATATCGATCATGTTGCCAGACAGCTCGGAGTCGACAGTTTCACCGACAAAGGTTTCGATCTCTGAGTGCTCGCCACGGTGCGACATGCCCAGCTCCATACTGCCTGCAATTTCTTGACCAAACCGCACACAGCGGGTGCAGTGAATGCAACGACTCATCTCTTCCATGCTGATGAGTGGGCCCACATCTTTGTGAAAAACAACCCGCTTTTCTTCGTCATAGCGAGATGCGCTGCCGCCATAACCCACAGCCAAATCTTGTAACTGACACTCGCCGCCCTGATCGCAAATAGGGCAATCAAGGGGATGGTTGATCAGCAAAAACTCCATCACCGACTTTTGTGCTTTGATGGCACGCTCAGATTTTGTGTGAACCACCATGCCTTGCGTCACTGGTGTGGCGCAAGCAGGCATAGGCTTGGGTGCTTTTTCAATATCGACCAAGCACATGCGGCAATTGGCTGCGATGCTGAGCTTCTTGTGATAGCAAAAATGCGGAATGAATGTTCCCGCCTGCTCAGCCGCTTGAATCACCACACTGCCTTCGGTGACTTGCACTGTCTTGCCATCAATTTGGAGTTCAACCATGGTCTGTATCGAGGGTTAGGTGTATGCCGCGACCATACAGGTCTTGTGCGTGATGTGATGTTCAAATTCAGGACGGAAATGCTTGAGCATGCCGCGCACTGGCATGGCAGATGCATCGCCCAAAGCGCAAATGGTTCTGCCCATGATGTTTTCAGCCACGCTGTCCAGCAAATCCATATCGCTGGCTTTGCCTTGCCCGTTTTCCAATCGATCGACGATGCGCCACAACCAACCCGTGCCTTCACGACAAGGGGTACATTGCCCGCAAGACTCATGCATGTAAAAGGCCGATAAGCGTTGCAAACTCTTGACCATGCAACGGCTGTCATCCAACACGATGACAGCTCCCGAACCCAGCATAGAGCCAGCTTTGGCAATCGCGTCATAGTCCATGGTGATGTCCATCATGATGGACGCGGGCAACACAGGGGCTGAAGAGCCACCCGGAATCACCGCTTTGAGTTTGGCTCCACCGCGCACACCGCCAGCGAGCTCAAGCAATGTTGCAAAAGAAGTTCCCATGGGAACCTCGTAGTTGCCAGGAAGCTCTACATCGCCGCTCACAGAAAAAATCTTGGTGCCGCCGTTGTTAGGTTTGCCGCAAGCCAAATAAGCCGGTCCGCCGTTTCGAATGATCCAAGGGACTGCAGCAAATGTTTCTGTGTTGTTGATGGTGGTGGGTTTGCCATAAACCCCAAAACTTGCGGGAAACGGTGGCTTGAAACGCGGTTGACCTTTTTTGCCTTCCAAAGATTCAAGCAAAGCAGTTTCTTCACCGCAAATGTAAGCACCAAAACCATGTGCCGCATGCAACTGAAAATTGAATGCGCTGCCCATGATGTTGTCGCCCAAATAGCCAGCCGCACGGGCCTCTTCTAGGGCAGCTTCAAAGCGTTCATAGGATTGAAAAATCTCGCCATGGATGTAGTTATAGCCCACCGAAATGCCCATGGCGTAGGCCGCGATTGCCATGCCTTCGATAACGATATGTGGGTTGAACTCGAGGATATCGCGGTCTTTGCAGGTGCCTGGCTCACCTTCGTCGGAATTACAGACAAGGTACTTTTGTCCAGGAAACTGGCGCGGCATGAAACTCCATTTCAAGCCGGTTGGAAAACCGGCCCCGCCTCGCCCACGCAAACCAGACTCCTTCATGGTGGCAATGACTTGATCTTGGGTCATGCCTTCAGCGCCCTGCATACCCAAAATACTTTTCAACGCTTTGTAGCCACCACGCGCTTCATAGTCTTTCAAATGCCAATTTTTTCCATCTAAGCCGGCAAAAATTTGCGGCTGTATATGTCGATCGTGAAAACAGGTTTGTAGTCCCGATGTTTGAAACTGTGCCAAAACTTGGTGCATATTCATGACGGCTCCTTGGCGGCAAGGCGTAAACCGTCAATCAGTTGATCGAGTTTGTCATCGCTCATATAGCTGCACATGGAACGGTCGTTGACCAGCAAAACAGGTGCGTCAGCACATGCGCCCATGCACTCGGCCGGCTGCAGCGTGAACATGCCGTCAGCAGTGGTTGCGCCCACTTCAACTTGCAACTTATCACACAAATGATGCAAAGCTTTTTGCCCCCCACGCAACTGACAGGGCAAATTGGTACACACATTGATTTTGTATCGCCCCACAGCTTTTAAATTGAACATGTTGTAGAAGGTGCTGACCTCATGAACAGCCATGACAGGCATGCCCAAATAAAGCGCAACACCTTTTTCGCTCTCGGGACTGACATGGCCCTGGGTTTGCTGCACGATAGACAAACACGCGATAACTGCAGACTGCTTTTGGTCTGCAGGGTATTTGGCAAGCTCGCGATCAAATCGGGCCTGAACATCGGCAGAAAAAGTCTGCGCAGCTATGGTTTGCATATGTGCGGTGTTCATCGGTCAATCTCACCAAAAACGATATCCAAAGTGCCAATAATGGCGACGGTATCGGAAATCATGTGTCCGCGCGTCATTTCATCCATGGCGGACAAATGTGCAAATCCAGGCGCACGAATCTTCAAGCGATAAGGTTTGTTGGCGCCATCGCTGATCAAGTAAATACCAAATTCACCCTTGGGATGCTCGACCGCTGCATAAGCTTCGCCCTCAGGTACATGGAAGCCTTCTGTGAAGAGTTTGAAATGGTGAATCAACTCCTCCATGCTGGACTTCATACCTTCGCGTTGGGGAGGCGCTACCTTGTGGTTATTGGTAATCACGGGACCAGGGTTGGCACGCAACCACTTCACGCATTGACTGATGATGCGATTGGACTGGCGCATTTCTTCCACACGAATCAAATACCGGTCGTAACAGTCGCCTGTCTTGCCCACCGGAATATCAAAATCCATTTGGTCATATACATCGTAAGGCTGGTGTTTGCGCAAATCCCAAGCCACACCAGAACCGCGCAACATAGGACCGGTGAAGCCTAAATTTTTAGCACGCTCAGGTGTGACCACACCAATGCCCACTGTCCGCTGCTTCCATATGCGGTTGTCAGTCAATAAAGTTTCGTACTCATCCACATACTTGGGAAAGCGCTTGGTGAAGTCGTCGATGAAATCCAGCAGTGAACCGTTGCGGTTTTCATTCAACTGAGAAATGGCTTTGGCGTTTTTGAACTTGCTCACCTTGTACTGGGGCATGGTGTCGGGTAAATCTCTGTAGACACCGCCCGGACGAAAATAAGCCGCATGCATACGCGCACCCGATACGGCCTCGTACATATCAAACAAGTCTTCTCTTTCGCGGAAACAATAAATCAAAATATTCATGGCGCCGCAATCAAAGCCATGCGCCCCCAACCACATCAAATGGTTGAGCATTCGGGTTATTTCCGAAAACATAACGCGTATGTATTGAGCGCGCACAGGTACATCTAAGCCCATGAGCTTTTCAATTGCCAAACAATAGGCGTGCTCGTTGCACATCATCGAAACATAGTCCAGCCTGTCCATATAAGGCAAGGCTTGGATATAAGTTTTGCTTTCAGCCAATTTTTCAGTTGCACGGTGCAATAAACCAATGTGAGGATCCGCGCGTTGCACCACCTCACCATCGAGTTCAAGCACCAAGCGCAACACACCATGCGCGGCAGGATGCTGTGGGCCTAAATTCAAAGTGTAATTTTTGATGTCTGCCATATGCGCTCAGTGCAAACCGCCGTAGTTGTCTTCTCGAACAATGCGAGGCGTAATTTCACGCGGCTCAATGGTGACAGGTTGGTAAATCACCCGTTTTTGCTCTGCGTCATAACGCATTTCTACATGGCCTGAGGTGGGAAAGTCTTTGCGGAAGGGGTGACCTATAAAACCGTAATCGGTCAAAATGCGACGCAGATCTAAATGGCCTTCAAACAAAATACCAAACAAGTCAAAGGCTTCGCGCTCATACCAATTTGCGCTGTTCCATATGTCATTGATAGAGGGCAATATGGGCATATCGTCATCCAACAAAAAAACCCGCAAACGGATACGCCAATTGTGAGTCAGCGACAGCAAATGACTGGTGACCGCATAGCGAGGTAAGTCGCTGAATGCTGAGGGCGCATTATTTTTGTAATCAGAGTAATCAACGCCACACAAATCCAGCAACTGCTCAAAAGCCAATTCAGGGTGGTCGCGCAGGGTTTGAGCAACAGTTACATAGTCACTGGCTCCCACCGTCATGGTGATTTCACCCAAAGAGATTTTCAACTCTGGAGACAAGTTGACAAACACCTTTTTTAAAGTGTCTTCAAGCTGGAGAAGAGAAACTGTCGAAGCCATTAGGTGTTATCCGCGAGCGATGGTGTTTTCACGGCGAATCTTGTTTTGCAACTGCAAGATGCCATAAAGCAAAGCTTCAGCCGTGGGCGGGCAACCAGGCACATACACATCCACAGGAACAATGCGATCACAACCTCTGACAACTGAATAGCTGTAGTGGTAGTAGCCTCCGCCATTGGCACAAGAGCCCATGGATAAAACCCAACGCGGCTCACTCATTTGGTCGTAAACCTTGCGCAAAGCCGGAGCCATCTTGTTGCACAGAGTGCCCGCAACAATCATCAAATCGGATTGACGGGGACTGGGCCTGAACAACATGCCAAACCTGTCGATATCGTACCTGGCTGCACCTGCATGCATCATTTCAACAGCGCAGCAGGCCAAGCCAAAAGTCATAGGCCAAAGAGAACCTGTCTTGGCCCAATTCACCACAGAGTCATACGAGGTGGTGATAAAGCCTTCTTTGAAAACCCCGTCAAGTGACATAAGTTACTCCCAATCAAGGGCCCCTTTTTTCCATTCGTAAATAAAACCTACAACGAGAATACCAAGAAAAATCATCATGGCCATAAACCCTGTGGTTCCAATTTCTTTCAGAGAGGCGGCCCAGGGAAATAGGAAAGCTATTTCCAAATCAAAAAGAATAAAAAGAATAGCTACCAAGTAATAACGGACATCAAATTTGCTTCGAGCATCATCAAACGCCTCGAAGCCACATTCATAAGGAGAGTTTTTGGCTGGGTCCGGCCGCTGCGGCCCCAGTAAATAGCCAATGACTTGAGGCGCCACGCCGACCAAGAGGCCAACAAGGATAAACAACATGACAGGTAAATACTGCTCTAGATTCATATCGATCTCTGGTAACAACCTTGGATGTAAGCCTGATGGATATTATCGAACGCCAGCATGACAACTTACTGGACATGGTGCCGTCGGCGAGACTCGAACTCGCACAGCTTTCGCCCCTACCCCCTCAAGATAGCGTGTCTACCAATTTCACCACGACGGCATGAATGTTTCTCACATAACCTGTTGATTTTCAACGAGCCATGAAAAGCCCATGATCTTAACCCGAAATAGGCCTTTTTCCCCCGTAGACAAATGAAACTCAGGGGAGAAAACCTACTTGCCAGGAATTTGAGACGCTGGTGTTGCCGGCGCAGCAGGCGCAGTCGGGGACGGTGTCGTGGCCGGGCTGGCAGGCGCAGCAGCAGGGTTGACGCCAGGCACAAGGTCTGCTGCTGTGGGAGGCACTGCGGGCTGAGAGCGCTCTAAAACGCTGCCCTCAGACACAGGCGCTGTACGTAAATTACCAAAATACGCTTGCGCCAAAGTGCACACAAAAAAGACAGCAGCCAAAACAGCTGTGGTGCGTGAGAGAAAGTTGGCGCCACCGCTGGCACCAAACAAACTCCCGGATGTGCCGCTTCCAAAAGCGGCCCCCATGTCTGCACCCTTGCCGTGCTGTATCAAAATCAAACCAATCATGCCCAAGGCAGAAAGGATTTGAACAATCATCAATAAATTAAGTAGTGTGCTCATCAAAACTCCAAATCAGTCACTGCGATGCTGCAGCCACAATAGATAAAAAATCGGCCGCCTTGAGTGAGGCGCCGCCCACCAGACCGCCATCGATGTCTGGTTGAGATAACAAGCTCACAGCATTGGATGCATTCATGCTCCCGCCATACAAAATAGCAATACGCTCAGCTTGCTGAGAAGCTGCAGCCAGTTGATGCCTCAACATGGCGTGAACCTCTTGGGCTTGCTCCGGACTGGCTGTTTTGCCTGTGCCAATGGCCCACACAGGCTCGTAGGCAACCACAATTTCACTGATGCAGTGACCGTTGGCGTGGATCACAGCGGCCAATTGACGCTTCACCACTTCGGCTGTTTCACCAGCCTCACGCTGGGCAAGCGTCTCACCCAAACAAACAATCGGCGTGATGCCAAGTGCCAAAGCACGTTGCGCTTTCAGCGCAACGACCTCATCAGTTTCACCGTGATATTGACGACGCTCGGAATGACCGCACAAGACATAGCTAACGCCAAAGTCGCGCAACATATGGGCTGAAATTTCACCGGTATAAGCGCCACTCTCGTAAGAAGACACATCTTGCGCACCCCAAAGAACAGGTGAAGCAGTGCATAAGCTTTGTACCTGAGACAGATACAAAGCCGGCACACAAACCGCCACTTTGCAAGCAGGTTTCCCTACACCTTTGCTGATAGCCAGCAACAAGTCTTGATTAGCAGCCA
>CANLWQ010000072.1 GCA_947494405.1 Comamonadaceae bacterium
CAGGGCGTCGAGCAAAAAGCCGAATTTCAGCTGCGCTTCCTCGGGCGAAATTTTCAGGGCGTCGAACACTTTTTGCTGCACGTCGGCACGGTGAATACGCACGGACCCACCGCCAATCTCCCAGCCGTTGAGCACCATGTCATAGCCTTTGGCAATGCATTTCTCAGGCGCGGTGACCATCCAGTCTTCGTGGCCGTCTTTGGGTGCTGTGAAAGGATGGTGGACAGCGTTGTAACGCTGTGCTTCCTCGTCGTACTCGAACATGGGGAAATCCACCACCCACAATGGCGCCCAGCGGTTTTCCAACAGCCCTTGTTTTTTGGCAAATTCGCTGTGGCCAATTTTCAGGCGCAACGCCCCCATGGCGTCATTCACCACTTTGGCTTTGTCTGCACCAAAGAACAACAAGTCGCCATCCTTGGCGCCACTGCGCGACAAGATGTCGGCAATCGCTTTGTCGTGCAGGTTTTTCACAATCGGTGACTGCAGTCCCTCGCGGCCTTTGGCCACTTCATTGACCTTGATCCACGCCAATCCTTTGGCCCCATAAATTTTCACGAACTCGGTAAAGCCGTCAATCTCACCACGACTTATCTCGCCGCCACCAGGCACGCGCAAAGCCACCACACGACCGCCTGGGGTGGTCGCTGGGGCGCTGAACACTTTGAAGTCCACATCGGCCATCACATCGGTGAGTTCGGTGAATTCGAGTTGCACACGCAAGTCGGGTTTGTCAGAGCCAAAGCGATGCATGGCCTCGGCATACGCCATGATGGGGAAATCGCCCAAGTCAATATCGAGCACCTGCTGAAACACCCCTTTGATCATGTCTTGGAACAAAGCGCGAATTTCTTCTTCACCCATGAAGGAGGTTTCAATATCAATTTGGGTGAACTCGGGTTGGCGGTCTGCTCGCAAATCTTCATCGCGAAAGCATTTGGTGATTTGGTAGTAACGGTCAAAGCCCGCCACCATCAGCAGCTGTTTGAACAGCTGTGGCGACTGTGGCAGGGCAAAGAAGTGGCCATCATGAACTCGGCTGGGCACCAAATAGTCGCGGGCACCTTCAGGCGTGCTTTTGGTCAGCATCGGTGTTTCAATGTCTACAAAGCCATTGGCATCCAAAAATTTACGCACCGCCATAGACACCCGATAGCGCAGCATCAGGTTTTTCTGCATATACGGGCGACGTAAATCTAAGACCCTGTGGGTCAAGCGGGTGGTCTCTGACAAGTTGTCGTCATCGATTTGAAACGGTGGGGTGACCGATGGATTGAGCACCACCAACTCATGACACAAGACTTCAATCTTGCCGCTTTTGAGTTGGTCATTGACCGTGCCATCGGGGCGCAAGCGAACCACACCTTTGACCTGCACACAAAATTCATTGCGTATGTCTTCAGCCACTTTGAACATCTCTGCGCGATCGGGATCACAAACCACTTGCACATAACCTTCGCGGTCACGCAAATCGATGAAGATCACGCCACCGTGGTCACGCCGGCGATTGACCCAGCCACACAATGACACCGTTTGTCCTTGCAATGCTTCGGTCACCAATCCACAGTAATGCGTTCTCATAAATTTTTGTCCAGTCTTCAATTAAAGCGATACATGGGCGCCCGTGGGCGTCCGTACTTTATGGCAAGGGGGTCGGCAATACTGTCGGGGAGACAGCGCCCATTGAGATGACATAGGTCAGCGCTTCGTCCACGCTCATATCTAACTCCATCACATCGGCCACAGGCACCAGCAAGAAAAACCCACTGGTGGGGTTGGGTGTGGTGGGCACATACACGCTCATGAAACCCTCACCCAAATGTTTTTGCACTTCACCTTGGGGCACGCCGGTTTGAAAGGCAATCGTCCAAGCACCTTGGCGAGGGTATTGCAGCAACACAGCTTTTCTAAAGGCATTGCCGTTACTGGAAAAAAGTGTGTCGGACACTTTTTTGACGCTGGTGTAAATGGGTTTGACCACAGGAATATGGGTGAACAAACGGTCCCATTGTTTGACCATCCAGCGCCCTGCCACATTGGAAGCCAATGCGCCTGTGAACACCAGCACCAAGAAAACCAGCACCACACCCAAGCCTTTGATGCTGCTGATTTGTTGTAATTCATTGGTATGCACTTGTGGCAAAACGCTGCCCAAGCCATTGAGCACATTCACCATGATGCCGTCTAAGGCACTCACCAGCCAACTCAGCACCCAAATCGTGATGGCCAAAGGCAACCACACCAGCAATCCAGCGAAGATGTATTTTTTAAGATTCATAAATGGTTAGGCAAAAAGACTGATGCCGCTAAAAGCGGCTTCAGTGACAAGCACAAGCGGGGGCACAAGACGCAGCGCTGGAGGCTGCAGGCGTCTCAGCAGGTTTGACCGCAGGCGCCGCAGTCTCGGTGGCTGGCGCGGGCGTGCTGTCATTGCCATCTGTGCTGGCTGGGGCGGTGCTCGCACCGCCCTTGAAATCGGTGGCGTACCAACCTGAGCCTTTGAGTTGAAAACCTGCAGCCGTGAGTTGCTTGGTGAAAGACGGCTTACCGCAGGCAGGACACTCACTCAAAGGCGGGTCCGACATTTTTTGCAAATGGTCTTTTGCGAAGCCGCAAGCGCTGCATTTATAGGCGTAAATTGGCATAGATTAGTCGCAGAGTGGACACTGTTAAAAGCTTTTGATTGTAAGCTTTTTAAGGGTTAGCAGTCATCTGGCGGGGGAAACATACTGAAAGTATTTATATACTATTGCTTGGTGCTCGCTCAGCGGGTTTCTTTTTTGGTCAT
Organism: Comamonadaceae bacterium; assembly: GCA_947494405.1. Taxonomy (GTDB): domain Bacteria; phylum Pseudomonadota; class Gammaproteobacteria; order Burkholderiales; family Burkholderiaceae_C; genus Limnohabitans. Next base: position 2,789 of record CANLWQ010000072.1, read on the forward strand.
TCATTTTTGCTTATATGGAGTTTGTGCCATCATGAATAAACGTCTTTTGTGGGTTGTCTTGGCTTGTTTGTCTGTAGCAGCTTGTGGCAAAAAGGAAGAGCCTAAAGCTCCCGTTGCTGCGCCAGCGGTTGCGGCTGAAGAGAAAGTCCTGAACGTTTACAACTGGCCCGATTACATCGCCGCCGACATGATTGCCAATTTCGAAAAAGAAACTGGCATCAAAGTGAACTACCAAACCTTTGAAAACAACGAAGGCCTGCAAGCCAAATTGGTAGCTGGCAGCTCTGGTTACGACATCGTGGTGCCTGGATCTGTGTTTGTAAAAGCCCAAATTGAAGCGGGCTTGCTGAAAAAACTCGATAAATCGCAAATCCCCAATTACAAAAACCTTGATCCCGCCTTGATGAGCAAACTCATTGGCGTAGACCCAGGCAATGAATATGTTCTCCCTTGGGCCTGGAGTTTCACCACAATTGCCATCAACAAACCCAAAGTTGCCAAGGCTTTGGGCAACACACCCATGCCTGAGAACGCATGGGACTTGGTGTTTAACCCCACTTACACCTCCAAGCTCAAATCTTGCGGCATCGCCTACCTTGACTCCCCCACCGAAGTTTTACCGCCTGCTCTGCACTACATTGGCAAAAACGCTTATTCTGAAGACGCTGCCGACCACAAAGCTGCTGGCGAGATGTTGGCCAAAGTACGTAAAGATATTCGCTTGTTCTCAAGCACCATGATCGACGATGTGGCTGGCGGCAAGGCCTGCGTGGCGCTGGGCTGGGCTGGCGACTTCAATATCGCCATCGCCCGTGCCAAGGAAAACAACAACGGCCAAGACCTTGAAGTACTGCTGCCCAAAACCGGCGGCTTGATCTTCTTTGACAATTTGGCCGTACCCGCAGACGCCAAACACCCCAACAACGCCATGGCGTTCATCAACTATTTCCTCAAGCCCGAGGTGTCTGCTGCTTTGACCAACGAGTTAGGCTACCCCACCGCCAACAAAGCCAGCATGGCCAATGTGAACCCCGATGTTGCGCAAAATAAAGCGGTTTTCCCTGATGAAGCCAATTTAGGCTTGATGGTCCCACCTGCTGCATTGGGTAATGCTGCACGCGAATCCATGACAGCGGTTTACACCAGCTTCAAAAAAGGCAAGTGAAGACTTGCGCGGGCACAAAAAGTTGTACCAATAACGTGCCCGCTGCCTTCAGGCTGAATCAACTATTTTGAAGACCTTCATGTTGGGCTTGGAACATCTGTTCTTGCGTCGTGGTCGCTTGATGGTTTTGGGCGTCCCTTGGTTTTGGTTATTGCTGTTTTTTGCGGTTCCCTTTTTCATACTGCTGCGTCTCAGTGTGACCGACATGGGGGAACAGCTCAACCCCTTTGCCCCGCTAATAGAAGTTAATGCGGGGCATTTTTCTTTGCATCTGAAGTTCTCGCACTATGTGTCGTTGATTTTGGACCCTGATTCAGGTTGGGGACAAACACTTTATATAGAAGCCTATTTCTTGTCTGTGCGCTACGCCTTGCTAACGACGTGCTTGTGTTTATTCTTTGGCTACCCCTTTGCCTATTTCTTGGCTCGCAGCCCCAGCAATATTCGACCACTTTTGCTGCTCATGGTGATGCTGCCCTTTTGGACCTCGTTTTTATTGCGCGTCTATGCTTGGAAAGGCCTGCTGGCTGACCAAGGATTGATCAACAACTTGATGATGATGGTGGGTTTGACAGATGAGCCGGTGCAAATGCTCTACAACGATATTTCCATGTTGGTGGGGATGACCTATGTCTATATGCCGTTCATGGTGTTGCCGCTTTACGCCAATTTGGTCAAGCTCGATGAGCGACTGCTTGAAGCGGCACAAGACTTGGGCGCTACCCCGTGGAAAACCTTTTGGCTGATCACTGTGCCCATGAGTCGCGCAGGCATTGTGGCCGGTTCTATCTTGGTATTTATCCCCTGCTTGGGTGAGTTCGTCATACCTTCCCTGCTCGGTGGGGCAGAAAACATCATGATCGGTCGTGTGGTGTGGGATGAAATGTTCAGCAGCAACAACTGGCCGCGCGCCAGTGCCTTGTCGATTGTGTTGATCTTGGGCGTGGTGATTCCCTTGGCTTGGTTTAACCAACGCGTGGCTAATAAAGTAGCCCAGGAAAGCCGCTGATGCAAGCCCAACACTGGCATCGGTACATCAGCCGTTTGTGGATGGGCGGTGTGTTTTTGTTTTTCTATTTACCCTTGCTTTTTTTGGTGGTGTTCTCTTTCAACAGCACGCGCCAAGACAGCGAGTTCACCGGCTTTTCGCTTCGTTGGTACCAAGCTTTGGGACAAGACACACGGCTGGTCGAAGGCTTTTTGTTGTCCTTCAATGTGGCTTTGCTTAGCGCCACCTTGGCAACCATTTTGGCAACCATGGCAGCATATGCATTGATACGCTTTGGTGCATTCAAAGGCCGCTCATTGTTCAACGCCATGCTGAGTTCGCCCTTGGTCATGCCCGAGGTCATCATTGGCCTGTCTTTGCTGCTGCTGTTTGTAGCCATGGAACGAGGGCTGGGATGGCCTGAGCGCGGTGCCACCACCATTGTGCTGGGTCATGCCTTGCTGGGCATGGCCTATGCCACTGTTGTTATTCAATCGCGGCTCAAAGAAATGGACCGCTCGATTGAAGAGGCTGCCCTTGATTTAGGGTGTCGGCCTTACCAAGTTTTTTTCTTGGTGACCTTGCCCAATATTTCTCAAGCGTTGGTTGCCGCTTGGTTGCTGACCTTCACCTTGTCCTTTGATGATGTGGTGGTTTCAGAGTTTTTGTCTGGCCCAGGTGTAACCACCTTGCCTCAGGTAATTTTCAGCTATGCCCGTCGCGGGGTGAACCCCTCTATTTACGCGGCGGCCACGCTGTTGATGGCGGTTGTGAGTTTGGCGGTGGTGGCGTATGGCGTTCATACCGCACGACAAATGCGTCGCGAAAACTTTCGCCCCAAAGACTGAAACCTTAGGTAGCCATGCTCCATACGCTGAGCATGGCGGTGATGACGATACCGGCCATGAAACCCAAGGCCAGCAACAAAATAGCTTGCAAAGTCTGATGACTGCGCCGCTGCGCTTCCAGTAAGCGCAATAACTCGGTGCGCTCGGCTGAATGATCGCGCTGCAAATAGGCATGCACCAAACGAGGCAGCTCGGGGAAAAGTTTGGCAAACCTAGGGGCTTCGGTTTTGAGTTGTTGCCAAAATTTTTGGGGGCCCATTTGTTCGAGCATCCATTTTTCTAAAAAGGGTTTGGCTGTGCTCCACAAATCGAGCTCGGGGTCGAGTTGCCTTCCCAAGCCTTCGATATTGAGCAAGGTTTTTTGCAACAACACCAGCTGCGGTTGAATCTCCACCTGAAACCGACGTGAGGTTTGGAATAAACGCAGCAACACCATGCCTAAAGAAATTTCCTTTAAGGGGCGATCAAAATAAGGTTCACAAACCGCCCGAATAGCGGCTTCGAGCTCATCCACGCGGGTGTTCTCGGGCACCCAGCCAGACTCAATATGCAACTCGGCCACACGCTTGTAGTCGCGGCGAAAAAAAGCAGTGAAGTTTTGTGCCAAATAGTCTTTGTCTACTTGGGTCAGCGTACCCACAATACCGAAGTCCAGGGACACATAGCGTCCAAAAGTTGCTGGGCTGGTACTCACCTGAATATTGCCAGGATGCATATCCGCATGAAAGAAACCGTCTCTGAAGACTTGGGTGAAAAACAAAGTCACGCCATCTTTGGCGAGTTGGGGGATGTTGACGCCGGCGTTTCGCAAGGTCTCGATTTGGCTGATGGGTATGCCGTACATGCGCTCCATGACCAACACATTCGGGCTGCAGAACTCCCAGACCATCTCGGGGATCAACACCAGGTTCAAGCCCTCCATATTGCGGCGTAACTGCGCGGCATTGGAGGCTTCGCGAACCAAGTCGAGTTCATCATGTAAATGCTTATCGAACTCAGCCACCACCTCACGCGGCTTAAGACGTTTGCCGTCACTTGAAAGGCGCTCAAGCCACACCGCCATGTTGCGCATGAGGTCCAGGTCTTTGTCGATGACTTTGAGCATGCCAGGGCGCAACACCTTGACCGCCACCTCGCGCTCAGGCTCACCCTTGGTATTGCGTAAGCGCGCAAAATGCACCTGCGCTATGGAGGCGCTGGCCACCGGTGTTTGTTCGAAGTGGCTGAACATTTCGTCAAGCTTTTTTCCAAAGGCTTTCTCAATCATGGCCACCGCTTGATGCGAGGGAAATGGCGGTACTTGGTCTTGCAGTTTGGCGAGTTCGTCTGAAATGTCTTCGGGCAGCAGGTCTCGGCGAGTCGAAAGCACCTGACCAAACTTCACAAACACCGGTCCCAAGCTCTCTAGCGCCAGACGCAGGCGCTCACCTCTGGGGGCGCGCAAATTGCGCCCTACGGTTAGCACGCGGGAAAGCAGCTTAAGCCATGGGTTTTTAAAACCAGAGAGCAGCAATTCGTCGAGTCCGAACCGCAACACAATCCAGACGATAAAGACCCCGCGGTCAATCCGGATCATGAAGAATGAACCGTGTTCGACGCCGCGTAGGTAGAGGGGGCTGAAGCGGCAGACGCCTGGGGTAAAAACGCTTTAAGGGCAGTGACCATTCGCTTGGCTGCAGCAACGCATTGGTGAGCCATAGCGTCGCCCAGCAAACGCGAGAGGTCTTCCTCGAAGTCCCATCGAACATGGTCGACCAGCCAGTTGATGTCAGCAGCCAACATCACATCGCCTTGAACTTGCATGGCCGGTTTGTCGCCTTGGGCCAAAGTTTGCAATAGAGAAAAAGGCGACGCTTGGCTGATGTGCAAAGACAAATCGGGCGTATGGTGCAAAACCGCCCGCTCGAAAAGCCCCGCTGGCGTGATGCGACATGACAACTGAAACTGTCGCCAACTGATTTGCAAGCTGCGATGTTGCTGCCGCTGCAAACGCGACATGGCTGCAGGCTCTTGAGACAAGACATGGTTGACGAACAACAACAAGCGGTCTTGAAGCTCTTCAACCCAAGCAGAGGGCGGCTGAAAATTCATCACCATCGAATTGAGTTGAGCCAGCACATCTGCCCACGCGGGTAAAGCTTTCATGAAGTAGTGTTTTATTGCAAAGCCTGAACGCCAGCGACCAGCCAGCCGATGGAGCCATTTTTAGGCTTGGTCATGTTCCAAACTTCTCTGAATGGACTGGGGCCAGCGGTAGGCTCTTCGCGAATCAAGCCTGAAAATTCGATACTGGCCATATAGCCCTCACCCAAATCTTCAATGCCCAGCAATTGCGCTTCAAGCATGACCACTTCAGTGGTGTTGGGTCCAACAACAAGCTCACCGCGCTCGGCCAGTTGAGATTGAATTTCTGCCAACATGCCATCGGTCATCATCACACGCAAAGCGGGTATGTCAGCGCGGTCCCAAGCAGCTTGCAAGCTGATGAAGTTTTGCTTGGCAGCTTGCACAAAGCCTTGAACATCAAAACCTTCTGGAATGGTCCAGTTTTGTCCACCACCAATAAGCGCCGATCCAATTCGAGCACTGGCTCGGCTGGGCGTCTGGCCTGAAGGGTAAGAAGTGCTGGGGTTCTCCCAAGGGCGAGCAGATGCATCGTTACCCACTTTGGCAGGGTTGTACTGAGCCACTTGGTCTGGGTTGGCAGCAGAGCCAGCACCAGCGTAAGCATAAGGAGAGGCAGAGTTACCCATGGCACGGCGGCGCATGAACCAGCCCACCAGCATCATCAAACCCAAAGCCAGCAAACCAAACATCAGGAATTGACCCATCTCTTCGCCA
>CANLWQ010000073.1 GCA_947494405.1 Comamonadaceae bacterium
TCGGTTCATGTTTTAGACCAAACGCGTGAAGATTTCAAGAAAGAAGGGCGCGCATATGTGGCCAATTCTGGAGAAATGTTGGTCGAACACATGGTCAAAGAGTTAAAGCGTGGTGGTAGGGCGGCGGGTGGAGGCTTTTACGACTATCCCGTCGGCCAAAAAAAGATGCTGTGGCCTGACTTAAAAAAATTATTTGAAAAGAGTCACATCACAATTTCTGTTCAGGACATCAAAGACCGGTTCCTTTTTAGGCAAGCGATTGAAACTGCAAGGTGTTTGGATGAGGGGGTTCTGATGTCGGTGCACGAAGGGAATATTGGCTCTATTTTCGGCATCGGCTACCCAGCTTGGACGGGTGGTGCTTTGCAATTCATTTACAGCATGGGTGTGCCGAATTTTGCAAAGCGCAGTCAAGAACTCGCTCTTCAATATGGCCTTGGGTTCAATGTCTCCGAAGGGGTATTGGACACTCTTGAGAAATACAAACCGGTCTACTAGTTCACATACACATGGAGTGCACTCGATGAAATCTAGCGCAGGCGTGAGCAGCACCATGATGAATGTGAACTTGTCTTTGAATCATTTTTTGGAGCGGGCGGGTAAATTGTTTCCCTCCAATGAGATCGTCTCACGACTGCCCGACAAAACTCTGGTTAAGCACACTTACGAGCAGTTTTATAGCCGCACCCGCTGCTTGGCGCAGAGCTTAAAAGATTTGGGACTGAAAAAAGGCGATCGAGTTGCCACCTTGTGTTGGAACCACCATGCGCACTTGGAATGCTACTTTGGAATTCCTGCTGCTGGCGGCGTGATGCACACTCTCAATTTGCGTCTCTCTCCTGACGAAATTGCATGGATTACAAACGATGCGCAAGACCGATTTTTGATCATCGACGACATCTTGCTGCCACTTTACCGCCAGATTGAGCACATGTACAGCTTCGAAAAAGTCATTGTGTTTCCTTTTTCTGGCGCTGATGTGCCTGCAGAGTTTTTGAATTACGAACGGTGGTTATCCGGCACAGATGCCTGTCAATTTGAATATACCGCTCACGCAGAAGATGATCCGGTTTCCATGTGCTACACCTCGGGCACCACCGGAAAACCCAATGGAGTGGTCTACTCGCATCGCTCTACAGTGCTTCACACATTAGTCGCCTCACTAGGGGACTTCTGGTCTTTGCGCAGCACCGATGTGGTCTTACCAGTGACACCCATGTTCCATGCAAACAGCTGGGGCATACCCTATGGTGCGGTCATGATGGGCGCCAAACTTGTGTTTCCTGGTCCGCACTTGCATCCAGACGATTTGTTGGACTTGATGCAACTTGAGCCGCCTACTTTGTCTTTGGGTGTGCCCACTATTTGGATGGGTCTAATTCAGGCCTACGAAGCGGCTTTGACTAAACAATCGGGCCGTTGGAAATTGCCTGTCGGCATGCGCAGCCTGGTCGGCGGTGCTGCAGTACCCGAAGCCCTGATTCGGGCGTTCGACAAACATGGCATCTGGATTATGCAAGGCTGGGGCATGACTGAAACTTCTCCGGTTTGTACCATTTCTTACCCCAAGGCCGAGTTGCGCGAGGCCCCTCTCGAAGAACGCTACCGCCGTGCCGCCATGGCTGGTATTCCGGTGCCGCTGGTAGATTTACGCATTCGCAATGACGAGGGTCAAGACCAAGATTGGGACGGTCAGCATGTTGGCGAACTTCAGGTTCGTGGTCCCTTCATTACCGCTAGCTATTACCAAGTGCCTGTGAGTGAAGATAAATTCACCACCGATGGTTGGCTTCGAACTGGCGATGTAGCCAGCGTGGATACCATGGGCTTTGTTCGTATCACCGACCGCACCAAGGACTTGATCAAATCAGGCGGAGAGTGGATTAGTTCGGTTGATCTCGAAAACGCACTGATGGCCCACGCCGGTATTGCCGAGGCTGCAGTCATTGCCATTCCCGACGAAAAATGGAGCGAACGGCCTTTGGCCTGTGTGGTGGCCAAGCCCGGCCACTCACCACAAGCCGATGAACTGGCGGCGCATTTGCTAAAAATGGGCTTTGCCAAATGGCAAGTACCCGACCGCTTTGAATGGATCGATTGTGTGCCTCGCACTTCAACCGGCAAGTTCTACAAACTCAAGTTGCGTGAAATGTTTCCTAAGTAAATCTGTTCGGTAAACTTTTCCATGTCACAGCATTTATTTCTGTGAAGATAAAAGCATGTCTCGCCTATATAACTACAAGGATGGTCAAATACATTTTGATTGACAAAGCTTGGACTGCATGACACGCCACAAGACTTCCGAACAGTGAACTAACGCTGCTTCCACATTTGCTTCCATACCGCATTAGATGGCTTGTAACCTATTGATTTGCAATAGGTTTTATTTATTGAAGCTGCTCATAATCCTTTGGTCCCTGGTTCGAGTCCAGGTGGGCCCACCATTGAAAAGCCACTCTTTGAGTGGCTTTTTTTGTTGGTGAAGATTGCGCTATCAAGTGACGATCTTCAGAATCAATTCTGCAAGCGGTTGCTCATTTCCAAGAAAAGAAGCTTGCATGGCTGGGTAGATCTCTTCTTGACCTAAAGCCGAATAATCTAATGTGCATCCTGCTTGCCCCGCAAGTTGTGAAATAAAAAGTCGCTGCACCCGTCCATTGCCTTCGCGAAAAGGGTGGATGGCATTGATCTCCGACAAGTAATGTGCCAATCGGCGAGCAAATGCTGTTGGTTCAAGGCTGTTTAAATAATTCTCAGCAGCAAGTGCATTAAAAACCGTATTTGAATACGATTGAATTTGCCGAACGTTGCAAAAACGGCTACCTCCTCTGATGATGTCGACGCTTCTGATTTCACCTGCCCATTCATAAACATCCTGAAAAAGGTACGCATGAATTTTGCACAGATGCGCCAAGTCAAAGCTGCCTTCTACAGGCGTATGAGCGAGTTCAAGAATACGAATGGCAGTGAAGTCTGCTTCGTATTCATCTAGGAGACCTTGATTTGTGATCCCAGCTTTGTTCTTCAGAACAGCGGTGCCAGGGATGCAGTAGACGTCATCCGCGTCGTAACGCGACATACTTCGCTTTGACTTCGTTGAGCAAGTCCGCTGTAGTTTTTTGCCCATCTACATAGGCTTGAAGGGCAGGCTTGAGACTTTCGCTAGGAGCAAGCTTTTCAATCCGCAACGTGGCCAACATATTGGCTACATTTCTTTCTCGTTCTGATTGATTTTGAGATGTCGGTAGCATTGAAATACCTATTTAATTTGTTTCCAATTTTAGCTTGACAGTGTGCTTTTGTCACTCATTAATCGTAAGGTTTTAAAGTTCCACATTTGCTTCCACACCTCAGTAGAACGCATGTAACTTATTGAAATCATTAAGATAAAAAATATTGAAGCTGCTCATAATCCTTTGGTCCCTGGTTCGAGTCCAGGTGGGCCCACCAAATTGAAAAGCCGCTGATTTTCTACAATATAGTACGACGTGATAAGCACATAGTCCAACTCAGCCTTCATGAGTTCAAGCGCCAGCGTCAAACTGATCTATGAAAAGCGTCTAGGGATTTGGGGGAATGCCAAATTTCAGAAAGTGCGATATGAAACAGTTCATGCTCTCCCTTACTCTTTTAGCACTTGCTGCATGCGGTGGTGGGGGAGGAGGTGGCGGGGGTGTGGAAAGCACCACCACTGCTGGTACTGCTACATCTTTCAGCGGAACAGCCATGGACGGTTATTTATACAGAGCCACCGTATTTCTTGACCTCAATGACAACGGCACATTTGACGCCGGTGAACCTACTGCAACCACAAGCGAGACGGGCACATTCACTCTTTCAGCAACGCAAGAGCAAATCAACACCTACAAGGTGGTTGTGGTGGCAGTTGCAGGAACAACAATTGACCAAGACAGTCCCAACACAACGGTCACTTCAGGCTACACAATGATGTCCCCCGCTGGCAACTACCAAGTTGTTTCACCACTGACAACCCAAGTGGTTGCCAAAATGAGTACGGGACTTTCATTGGCAAATGCAAAAACTGCTGTGCAAGATGATTTAGGTCTTAGTTCCATAGATGTAATGAAGAACTATGTGGCAGCCAAAGCAACAGATACCAACTACTCAAAAGCCCACAACGTTGCAACTTCACTTGCTGAGGTATTGAAAACAATTGAGGCTGGCTCAACTAAGGATACTAAATTGGCAGACAAGCTTGCCAACATCAGAACAAAGGTCGCATCACAAATTGTTCCTAAAATTGAACAAATCAAGGCAGCAAGCTCAACGGCACGGGCACTACAAATTACAAACACGACGACAACACCAGTAGTTGCAAATCAAGTAACTATTTCAGCCAACGTTAATGCCAATGCTTACCCCACTTTATATGCTGCCGTGGCATCTACCCCCGTCATTGATGACAGTTGTCTGCATACATCTTCTTCAATTAGCTATCCTGAATCATATAAAGGTGAATTTCAGCTGCCACAAGTCAATGGTTCTTTTGCCAAAACAAATGTTGCGCTCTCCATCACACCAAAAGATGATTGGGTAAATTCTGTAATTGGTGGCAGCAATCCAAATATGAATACTGGCTGCCTGACTACTCATAAAGAAGCGTTTATCAGCACCTTAGTCAGGCTCAAAGCTCTTGGAACCAAATACTTGACAATTAATTCTTCGACAAGACTAGATGATGCTACGAATCCAACTAAGCTAACAGGCTACTTCATTTCAGATAATGATCTTTTATGGATGGGTCAAAAAGCAGCTGAAAATGGAATGAAGTTACGTTTCACCATGCTGGTTGATGTTTGGGACATCAAGGGCAATAATTTATATGACGCGCTTAACAAACTTAATGCTGCTGAACAACTGGCATGGGGTAAAAAATTTCTGCGCTTGTACAACGAGATGATGCTTTATGAAGCGTCCGTCATGGCGACAATGCCAAATAATTTTGACGCTATAAAACTAGATTGGGGCTACTTCGACCCCGTTATTTTTAACGACAACAGAGCACTTAAGATTGCTTCGTTTGTTGAGTTGTCTCAAGCGATTCGCAAAATTCATAATTGGAAGCAAGTGATCGCTAATTTCACAGTTACCAATTACAACGTCCAGCCAACACATCTCAATGCAGGCAGTGATTTGCTTATAAATTCTGTCGATCTGATAGAGATGATGCCTCAACATGCTAGAGCGATAACGCAGCAGGAAGACCAAAATTTATCTGCCTCATTTGTAAAGAATTTTTTTAGCATTGTTCCCAATTGGTTGATCACAACTAAAAAACCAATCATCTGGAATCTACAAGTTCAAAGTCATCGGGCCTTTTTTACAAAAGGATGGATTGAGGATTGCTGCATAACATCAAGTTACAACGGCGCAGTAGCCGACTTTTCAGTTCAAGCTATTGGTATTGAAGGAATGCTGGAGATGATCAGTGAAAAAACCAAAAATGGTGATGTGATCACTGAATCGGTCAACTTTACTTCGTATTGGTGGACTGACACAATGAAACCGTACCAAAGTTTGCCCGAAATAAGCCAAAGTATTCGGAATAAACCGGCGGAATCTATCGTTTATCAATGGTGGAAACAGTAACAGTGTTATCAAGGCTCAACAAGTTGGCAAACTGGGCTTAATCACGCAGGCGACAAAATGACTTCAATGGCGTACCGCGTAGGCAGTGAACCGGTTTGCTGAAACCACAGTGTCATAGGCCCTTCGCCCAGTTTCGACTTGGGCACATCGGCCAACACATTGCGCGCCAAATCAATGGGTCCCATATGACCGTACACCAGCATGCGCGACACATTGACTCCTGCATCAAACACCTTGCTGGGCTGCAACGCATAAAAGGCGACGGCGTCCTCCGACACATACTGCACCAACCTGACCGACATCAACTGCTGTCCTTTGGGAATGTCCCAGCTTATATAGTCAGCATCACCGCTCACCACCACACCATGGATCAGATAGGTTTGCAGGTTAGGCGCTAAAGTGCTTGGCATCAAAGGAACACCTGAAGCTTCGTGCGACAGAACGCTTGGGTTTTGCAAATCAAAACCCTGGGCCGTAGAGACGTTACCGGCCATGTCCACTTGGCGCAGCCAAACCCGGCTCAAGTGGTTACCCAAAGTACCGAGTGCGCTGCCTAACCCTGCAGACCAAGAGCTTTGCTCATCCAGTGAGTACTCCCAACGCGCACCCGGTTCAATGCCCGATAGTTTGAAAGTATTTGTCACGCCTTCAGATTGACCTGAGATGGCCACAGCAGCCGGTGGCGTGGTGTCCAAAACACAATTGACGCGAACAATTTCAGAGGTGTTGCCCGCATCGTCACGCGCACGTACCCAAATCATTTTGGCGCCGTCGCCTGCGACTTCAAAGAAGGCACCTGACCCGCGTGTCCACGAAGCGCCTTGATCTAAAGAGAATTCCCAGTCTATGCCCTGACTTTCAACCCCCCACCTGCCGTTGCTTGTGACACCATCGGTCACATTCAAGCCTGTGTCGTTGAAAGACAAAACTGGAGCTTTAAGAATGACAGCGCCGGCAGCCGCTGGAGTCTGTGCATTGGGCGCTGTAGTGGTGTCAGAACCCCCGCTGGGGCCGCCGCCTCCGCCGCCGCCACAACTAGCTAATAAAGTTATAAAAGATAAAGACAGAACAAATTTCGCGAAGCACGTATTCGTTTGATTCATCTAAAACTCTTAATCAATTTATCAAGTTTAAATTCCTCATAAATACTAGCAGGCTTGTTTGACTAAATTATTTCAAGGATGACGAGCAACTTAGGGGAAAGTTGCTCTGCCTAAGAGCGCAGTCTTACAGCGTGTAAGTTCTGGTTTCAGCCGTCGCCGGGGTTTCCACTGTGTAGTAACTGGACTTGACATTGTTCACAAACACCCACTCGCCTTTGGCTTGGGTTTTCGTGAACGTCATTTTCAAATAACCACGTCGTGAAGGATCCATCCATTTCAAGTCATCGACCACGCTTTCATAAATCGATTTGACATTGGCCGATGGCAACGTGGAGAAATAATTCTCCAAACCGACCGATGAAACGCTGGGGGTGGCAAACTCTTCACCCACTTTGACCCCTGCTTGAGATGCAGAGATATAGCCCGCCAAAGTAAGCTGGCTGTGCCATGCGTTATGCGTGTCGCCAGACAAGACCACCAATTTTTTATTCGCCGCCAAAATGCTGGCCAGCAGTTTTTCACGCGCCACAGGGTATCCGTCCCAAGCGTCCAAGTTGTAACCCAGTTTGGGGTTCAGGGTGGTGTTCATCAAGCCCACTTGGGTGGCGGTACGCGAACTGGCAGGGGTGTTTTTAGCAGTCACATAAGCCGTGATTGAAGCCAAGCCTGTTTGCAGTGCGGCGGCATTGGTCAATGTATCGGGGTTCAGTGCGCTCAACACCGAAACAGGAAACTCCATGCGCGCCATCAACACCTGCTGACCCAAGACCTGCCAGGTAGCGGTGGATGAAGTGATTTTTCCGCTCAACCAGGTGCCCTGGGTAGTGCCCAACATTTCTCGTGTTGGCGAAGCCATGGTCGCTTGCGCCGTTGTCGCGGTGGCCGGGTTAAGCAAGTCGGCAAATTCCACTTGTTTGTCGCGGCCGATCAAACGGGTGTCGAGCATGTGCAGCGAGAGCACACTGCCAAAGTCAAAGCTGCGGTAAATGATGCTCTGATCGCTGCCGGTGCGGATGGGCATCCATTCGTGGTAGGCCTGCAAGGCGGCTGCTTTGCGGGCACTGAAAGTGCCTTCTTTGGCCTCATCGTGATTTTCAGCGCCATCTTTATAGGCGTCGTTGGCAATCTCATGGTCATCCCACACAGCGATCATGGGCATGCTGGCATGCAACACTTTCAAGTCTGGGTCGGTTTTGTACTGGGCGTGGCGGGTGCGGTAATCGGCCAAGCTGTAAATTTCAGTCACTGGCGCGTGGATGCGAGACGGCGTGGCCGTGGTGGGGTAGTAACCATTTTGGTATTCATACAAATAGTCACCCAAATGAATAGCATATTGCGCATCCGACTGGCTGGCCAAACCGTACACATTGAAATACCCTTCTGGGTAATTGGCACACGAAAACACAGCGAATTTCACCTCAGTGGCGGTGCTGGCTGGCAAGGTGCGTGTTTTGCCCACGGAGGAAGCCGTGCTGCCCGCTTTGAAGCGGTAAAAATAGTTTTTACCCGCCTCCAAACCGGTGGCATCCACCTTGGCCGTGAAGCCAGTACTGGCTGTAGCAATGACTGAGCCAGAGGTCACCACGCTCGAAGTGGAAAAGGTGTTGTCGGTGGCCACCTCATAGGTCAATGCCACGTTGTCCGTTCTTCCCAAATACTTGGCGTGGGTCCACAAAATCACGCGATCACTCAAAGGGTCGCCACTGGCAACACCGTAAGCAAATTGAACCGTATCGTCACTGATCATCCCACCACAAGCCGATAAAACGGCACCCGTTGATACCACCGCGGAAACTGATGTAACGCGGATGATGAACTCTCGTCGGCTGGATGAAGGCA
>CANLWQ010000074.1 GCA_947494405.1 Comamonadaceae bacterium
AGAAACCTTGTACGAAGGAAGCAACCGCCGTACCAAATATTTGGTTCCTACTGCCCAAGCCAACCGATATTTCCAAGAGCACAGCAAGACCATGAGTCAAGCCATTGCGCCCTTGGCATAAAGACCGTTAAATCAGCTTGACACCGGTCTTGCTTTGTAAAAACTCCAGAGTCACGCCATCGGCCAACTCAACCAGCTTGAGCCCGGCGGGTGTGACATCCATGACAGCCAAATCGGTGATGATGCGATCCACCACAGCAACCCCTGTCAAAGGCAAGGTGCACTGAGGCAGAATTTTTAAGTCCTCGGTGCCGTCTTTTTTCTTGGCCACATGCTCCATCAAGACAATGACGCGCTTGACGCCGGCCACCAAATCCATGGCGCCGCCCATGCCTTTGACCATCTTGCCCGGAATCATCCAGTTGGCAAGGTCGCCTTTTTCGCTGACCTGCATGGCACCCAAAATTGATAAGTTAATTTTTCCACCACGAATCATGGCAAAACTGTCATGGCTACCAAAAATAGAGGTTCCGGCTATTGTGGTGACAGTTTGCTTACCCGCATTGATGAGGTCGGCATCCACATGATCTTCATTAGGGAAAGGGCCTATGCCCAACATACCGTTTTCAGACTGAAGCCAAACCTCAATGTGGCTAGGCACATGGTTGGCCACCAGCGTGGGAATGCCAATACCGAGATTGACATAAAAACCGTCTTCTAATTCGCGGGCCGCGCGCGCGGCCATTTGGTCTTGGTTCCAACTCATGGTCAGACTCCTGCTTTTTCAGTGATGGTGCGTTTTTCAATGCGTTTTTCGGGATGGGCGTTAAGCACAATGCGGTGCACATAAATGCCGGGTAGGTGCACATGATCGGGGTGCATCTCGCCCACGTCCACTATTTTTTCCACCTCAACCACACAGACTTTTCCCGCCATGGCCACGGCCGGGTTGAAGTTGCGAGCAGTCAAGCGAAACTGCAAATTACCCACTCGGTCAGCGGCATAGGCTTTGACCAAGGAGACATCAGGCACCAAAGAACGCTCCATGACATAGGTCTGGCCATCAAATTCGCGCAACTCCTTGCCATCAGCAACCACCGTGCCCACGCCAGTTTTGGTGAAAAAAGCGGGAATGCCGGCACCGCCGGCGCGGAGCTTTTCAGCCAAAGTCCCTTGCGGGGTGAACTCAAGTTCAAGTTCGCCCGCTAAATACTGACGCTCAAACTCTTTGTTTTCACCCACATAAGAAGAAATCATTTTTTTGATTTGCCGGGTTTGCAACAAAATCCCCAAACCAAAATCATCGACACCCGCGTTATTGGAGATGGCTGTCAGGTTTTGTACCTTGCTGTCGCGCAAAGCCGCAATCAACGCTTCGGGAATGCCACATAAACCAAAACCACCGACGGCAATCAACTGCCCATCGTGGACCAATCCTTCAAGCGCGGCGGCCGCACTGGGAAATAATTTATTCAAGCCACTCTCCTTTGCTGCATTGCGGCGATTCTAGGGCTATGTGCCGAGCGTAGGCTTCGCTGCTGGGCATAATGGCTTGTCTTGGAGACGATATGAACCGCTACCCTGCCCCCGACATCAAAGACCTGCCTGAAGACATACGCGTCAAAATTTTGGAAGTTCAGGAAAAAGCTGGCTTTGTCCCGCAAGTTTTTTTAACCCTGGCCAGACGCCCTGCCGAGTGGCGGGCCTTTTTTGCCTACCATGACGCCCTGATGTTGCGCGAAGACAGTGGCTTGAGCAAGGGTGAGCGAGAAATGATTGTCACCACCACCAGCGCAGCCAACCACTGCCTGTATTGCGTGGTGGCGCATGGAGCCATATTGCGTATTTATGAGAAAAAACCGATGGTGGCCGACCAAGTCGCCGTCAATTACCGCAAAGCCGATATCAGCCCGCGTCAACGCGCCATACTCGACTTTGCAATGAAAGTTTGCCTGCACAGCGACCAAGTGGAGGAAGCCGACTTCCCTGCCCTGCACGCCCATGGATTGAATGATGAAGATATTTGGGATATTGCCTCGATCACGGCGTTTTTCGGTTTGTCTAACCGCATCGCCAGTTTTTCGAATATGTTGCCCAACCCCGAGTTTTATTTGATGGGGCGTGTTCCCAAAGAGAAAAAAACCTAAGGCTCAGGCTGACTCTAAGTTGCGAACCAGTTGGCCCATGAGCAAATCGACCAACTGGTTCTCGAACTCGACAGAGTCCATATGGGGGAAACGCTCTAAAGAGGCGCTACGCAAACATCCCAGCAAGGAGCGACTCATGATGAACATTTGCGTCTCATCCAAGACCGGCAGCATAGGATGCTGCAAGTATTTCAAACACAGGGTGAGACGCTCGACCATTTTTTGCACCGCGGCTGCGGTTTCATCGGGCTGCTCTAAAAGCCAGCACAAGCGGTTCATGGCGCGCCTATAGCTTTTACCCAAAGCAAACCCTTCAATGCAGATGTGTACATACCGGCGAATAAATACTTCAGGATGTATGTCTTGTGGGTCTAGGCTGCATTCCACTGAGAACAAATAGCTTTCGATTTCAGCCAGCACCAATGAACGCCCGTGTTGCGACATAGCGCGAAAAATAGCTTCTTTGCTGGAGAAATACTGGTAAAGCGTGCCAACAGAAAAACCAGCCTTGGCGGCAATTTTGTTGGTGGTCAACCCGCTGACCCCTTCTCGGTCAACAATTTGCGAGGTGGCTTCAAATATCGCTTCAATGGTCAGTTGTGCGCGTTTTTGGGTCGGTTGTTTGCGCATGATGTGCGCTGACAACTCGTGGGGAAGGGTCACTGTTATTCTCTCCGTCAACCCACAAAATGAAGTGGAATTGATTGATAATAACAACAAAAATTAACAAATAATAATTAACTAAGTTAAATCCTGCTATATATGAAAGATTGTACAAATGAAGATTGACCTCAGGAATGTAGCCATCAAACCAAATGCGCCCTCATCCAATCGGGAAGTGGGGCCGATTTTTTCAAAGGGAAATTCACCCAAACCGTGGTGGCTCCGCCCTCTGCATGGACAACACCGGGTTGATCGACGCGCTCCAAAGTAGCCCAAGACTCAAAAGAACTGCGTTGCGGATCGCTGACATACATCTTCACCAATACATCGCAGGGATATTCCAACTGAATCAAAAAATTACAAAAAGCATTGACGATGACGGGGCCTTCGCCAGAGGGGTCGGGAGGGCAAGCCAACTGGGTAAACCAGTTGATGCGCACCGTCTCTAAATACCTGAAGTAGCTGGTGTTGTTGAGATGTCCCATGGCGTCCATATCGCCCCAGCGCATGGCTATCACCTCTTGGTAAACCAGTTTTTTTTCAGCAGGAAGTTGAATCCTCATATCGAAAAACCATCATCAGCTGAAATGATGGCGCCATTGATGAAATCGCTTTGCGGGCTGGCCAGCATCACCAGCAAGGCATCGAGGTCCTGCGGTTGCCCCAAGCGTTTTTTGGGGAACATGTTCACCAACTTTTTCCCTTGCTCTGTCTCCCAGTGGTGGTGGTTGATTTCGGTGTCTATATAGCCTGGGCAAATCGCATTGACATTGATGCCGTACCTGCCCCACTCGATCGCCATGGCTTTGGTCATTTGCACCACCGCCGCTTTGCTCATGCAATAGACGCCGATTTGCGGCAAGACACGCAGCGCTGCGGCTGAAGCGATATTGATGATGCGCCCACCGGTATAAGTGCCAGGCAAACCACCTTTAGCTCGGGCCAACATGCATTTGCCGACAGTTTGCGCCACAAAAAATGCGCCACGCACATTGGTGTCAAAAATGAAATCAAAGTCTTGCTCGCTGACATCTTGCAAGCGCTGGGTGGCGCTCACGCCAGAGTTGTTGATCAAGATGTCAATCGGGCCAATGTCAGC
The DNA here is from genome assembly GCA_947494405.1 of Comamonadaceae bacterium. GTDB lineage: Bacteria > Pseudomonadota > Gammaproteobacteria > Burkholderiales > Burkholderiaceae_C > Limnohabitans. Next base: position 3,910 of record CANLWQ010000074.1, read on the forward strand.
TTCTGCATAAGCCACCGCGGCTTCAATGCTGGCTAAATCGGTCACATCCAAATTGACCACATGGGCATCCCCACCCTGCGCCTCGATATCGGTACGCAATGATTTCAAGCGTTCAACGCGCCGACTGGCCAAAACCACTGCCGCACCAGCGCTGGCCAAGGTACGCGCAAACTGCTCACCCAAACCACTGGAAGCGCCTGTGACCAAGGCCACCCGGCCAGATAAATCGAGGCTGTATGCCATATTGAACTCCTAGACATCAAAAAAGCTGCTCTATTTTTAAGGCAGCGGCGAGTACATCAGATTATGGCGATAAGCACAGAGCACTGCGAATAGAATCTGTCACTGCTTTGACATCTTTATTTCCCCACTTATGACACCCCAAGATTTGCTTGAACAATTCGGCCCTCGCGAAGCGATGGAATACGACCTGGTGGTGGTCGGTGGCGGGCCCGGGGGTTTGGCCACAGCGATTCGACTCAAACAACTTTGCAACGACAAAGGCCAAGACTTGTCGGTGGTGGTTTTAGAAAAAGGTTCTGAGCCGGGCGCACATATTTTGTCGGGTGCTGTGATGGATCCGCGCGCCATGAATGAATTGTTCCCCGATTGGAAAGCGCGGGGTGCGCCTTTGAACCAAGCGGTGACAGATGACGAGTTGCTGATCCTGTCGGAACAAAGTTCTTCCACCGTGCCTTCATGGCTGATGCCGCGCAATTTTCACAATGATGGTTGCTATGTGGTGTCACTTGGTAATGTCACCAAATGGCTGGCTCAACAAGCCGAGGCGATGGGAGTGGAGATTTTTCCAGGCTTCACCGCAGCAGAAGTGCTTTACAACGACGATGGTTCTGTGAAAGGCGTGGCCACCGGCCATGTGGGCTTGGGCAGAGATGGTGTGCCCACCGACAACTTTCAACTCGGCATGGAGCTGCATGCCAAATACACCGTGTTTGCCGAAGGCGCGCGTGGGCATTTGGGCAAGCAAGTCATAGAGCGTTTCAAACTCAACCAAGGCAAAGACACGCAAACCTTTGCCATTGGTATCAAAGAATCATGGGAAGTCGACCCTGCGCTGGCCAAGCCCGGTCTGGTGGTGCACACCTCGGGTTGGCCCATAGAAGACAACAGCTTTGGCGGCGGTTTTCTCTACCACCTAGAAGACAACAAAGTCACTTTGGGCTTTGTGTTGGGCCTCGATTACTCCAACACATACATGAACCCTTTTGAGGAAATGCAACGCTGGAAAACTCATCCCAGCATTGCCAAGCATTTGAAAGGCGCCAAGCGAATTGGTTATGGCGCGCGCGCCATCAACAACGGCACACCCCAAGCCTTGCCTAAAACTGTTTTCCCGGGTGGCGCACTCATAGGCTGCGATGCGGGTTACTTGAATGCGGCTCGCATCAAGGGCAGCCATGCTGCCATCAAGTCGGGCATGTTGGCGGCTGAAGCAGCTTTTGTGGCTATTGCTGAAGGTCGCGCCCATGACGAACTCACGGCCTACCCCACCCATTTTGAAAACAGCTGGCTCTTCAAAGAATTGCACCAAACCCGCAATTTCAAAAACTGGTTCAAAAAAGGAAAGTGGGTGGGCCAACTCATGACCGGCATCGAGCAATTTGCTTTGCCCAAAATCGGTATCAGCACGCCTCCATGGACCTTGCACAACCACAAAGCAGATCACGACAGCTTAAAGCCTGCAGCACTGTGCGAGCAGATTCAGTACCCCAAGCCCGATGGCGTGATCAGCTTTGACAAACTCTCCAGCGTCTTCATCAGCAACACCAACCATGAAGAGAACCAACCGGCACACTTGACCCTCAAAGACAGCCATGTGCCCGTCGATATCAACCTGACCAACTACGACGGACCCGAGGGGCGCTACTGCCCTGCCGGTGTGTACGAGTACATCAAAACCGCTGAAGGCAAAGACCAGTTGCAAATCAATGCGCAAAACTGCGTGCATTGCAAAACATGTGACATCAAAGACCCCACCCAAAACATTGTGTGGGTCACGCCCGAGGGCGGCGGTGGCCCCAACTACGCAGGCATGTAACCATGACCAAATACCACGCAGAACATACTTGGGTACGCATTGAAGGCGACTTCGCTTGGGTGGGCATCACCGTCCATGCCCAAGAAACTTTAGGCGACATTGTCTTTGTTGAACTACCCGCCGTGGGCACCAGCTTTGCGCAAGGCACGGTGCTGGGTGTGGTCGAGTCGGTGAAAGCCGCTGCAGATGTGCACATGCCTGCCAGCGGCACGGTGTTGCAGGTGAATGAAGAACTTCGCGCAGACCCGTCTCTGGCCAACTCCGACCCTGAGGGCGCGGGTTGGTTTTGCAAAGTTCAACTCAGTGACTTAAGCGAGATGGATGGCTTGATGGATGCCTCAGCCTATGCAGGATTTGCGGGCTAAATTCAAAGAGCCTGCCCCAGTCTGGCAATGCCTTCATTAATTTTGGCCACATCAGCCGTGGCAAAGCTCAGGCGAATCGCAGAGCTGTCTGGATTGTTGGCAAAGAATGGCGCACCAGGTACAAAAGCCACTCCTTTTTCTATGGCTCGCTTAGCCAACTCGCTGCCGCTTTTTTCTTTGCCGCCAGCACCTGTCAAATGGGCCCAAAAGAACAAGCCTCCCAGTGGTTGGGTATATGCTAAAGCGTCGCCCAGTTCTCGCTGCAAGGCCTCGCCCATGGCCAATGCACGCTCGGCGTACACGCGGCGTACATTCGCCAAGGTGGCAGGCATGCGGCCCGCTTTGAGGTAATGCGCGGCTGTGGCTTGGGCGAATGTTGAGGTGTGCGCATCGCTGAACTGTTTGCACATGGTGGCGCGGGCCAAGAGCTCTGGTGGGGCAATCATCCAGCCCAAACGCAGGCCTGGCGACAATACCTTGCTGAGTGACCCGCAATAAATCAACCAATCGCGGCTGCCAGGCACTTGCTCGCTCAAAGCCAACAAAGAGGGCGGCGGTGGTTCAGCAAAATACAAATCACCATAAGGGTCGTCTTCCACCACCACGGTTTGGTACTTGACAGCAAGCTGCAACACTTTCAAGCGGCGCTCAAGGCTGAGGGTGGCGCCACTGGGGTTGCCAAACGTAGGCACCAAATACACCAGCTTTGGCTTGTGCTTGACCATCATCTCTTCTAGCTTGTCAACTTGTACGCCATTGGCGTCAATAGGCACACCCATCACTTGTGGGCCATACAACCTGAAACACTGGATGGTGGCCAAGAAAGTCGGGCCCTCAACCAACACCACGTCATCAGGATTGATCAAGGTTTTGGCAACCAAGTCCAATGCCTGTTGACTGCCGGTAGTCACAATCAAACCCTCTGGCGATAAACCTTTCACGCCTTTACTTGCCATGAAGGCGGCGAGCTGCTCGCGCAAGGGGTTGTAGCCTTCGGTCGCGCCGTATTGCAAGGCCGCGCCTGGCTCCTCGGTTAATGCACGTGCACTCGCTTCACGTATGCCTTCAACATCGAACATGGCGCTGTCAGGGAAACCGCCTGCAAAGCTGATGATGCCGGGCTTGCCCAGCAGTTTGAAGAGTTCACGGATGGCAGAGGTTTCTACCTTGTTGAGGCGATCAGCGAATTGCATAGGGACATAATTGGGGTCTGACCCCATTTAATGAAAATGAAAAAAGAGCACATCGAGTCGTTTTTTGCGACGCTTCAAGCAGCCAACCCGCAGCCCAATACTGAGCTTGAATATACCAGCGTGTTTGAGTTGCTCACCGCTGTACTGCTGAGCGCACAAGCCACCGATGTCGGGGTGAACAAGGCGACTCGACAACTGTTTGTGGTGGCCAATACACCTCAGCAAATTTTGAATTTAGGTCTTGAAGGACTAGAGGCTTACATTAAGACGATTGGCTTGTTTCGCAGCAAAGCCCGCCACCTGATGCAAACCTGCCAACTGCTGATGGACTTGCATGGGGGCGAAGTACCGCGTAGCCGCGAAGCCTTGGAAGCCCTGCCGGGCGTGGGTCGCAAAACTGCCAATGTGGTGCTGAATGTGGCTTTTGGCGAGCCCACGATGGCAGTAGATACACATATTTTTAGGGTGGGCAACCGCACCGGCTTAGCCCCTGGTAAAACGCCTTACGAGGTGGAGATGGGTTTAATGAAACGCATCCCTAAAGCCTATTTGGTCGATGCACACCACTGGCTTATCTTGCTGGGGCGTTATGTTTGCCAAGCGAGAAAGCCGCAGTGTTGGCAATGTCAGGTGTCTGCGTTTTGCAGCTTCAAACCCAAAACACAAAGCCCAATTTAAATAGGCAGAACCACCCACTGGTCTGCCAAACGGTGGAGGGAAATGCGATGTGCAAACACCTCCATCAAGGCCTGGTGTAACAAAGGGTCATCGGGCTTGGCTTGAATCACCAAACGACCTTGGTTCATCAACACCACATGGTCAGCCCGCATGGCCAAATTCAGGTCATGCAAAACACTCACCACGGTGGTGTTGTGCTGGGTGAGTTGCTGAACTGTGTGCAACCAATCCGATTGGTTGGGCAGGTCCACATTGGCAATCGGCTCGTCCATCAACAAAATCGG
>CANLWQ010000075.1 GCA_947494405.1 Comamonadaceae bacterium
AAGCGATCTAAGTAATTAATTGGTATGCATCAAGAAAAATCTGCTGCTTACCCGCCCGTGGCACAAATCATGCAAGACAATACAAACACTTCTTTTTTCAAACCAACCTCTCTAGGAGAAACTGATGGCCAAGACCGTCGCTGACGTCATGAAGGACGTGAAGGACAACGAAATTAAATTTGTTGATTTCCGTTTTACCGATACCCGTGGCAAAGAGCAGCATGTGAGCGTGCCTATTTCTCACTTCAATGAAGACAAATTCACTGAAGGCCACGCTTTTGATGGATCTTCCATCGCCGGTTGGAAAGGCATTGAAGCCTCCGACATGTTGCTCATGCCCGACGCCAACTCGGCATTTGTTGACCCCTTCTTCCAAGAACCCACTTTGGTCTTGTCGTGTGATGTGCTCGAACCTGGCGACGGCAAGGCCTACGACCGCGATCCACGCTCTATCGCCAAGCGCGGCGAGGCTTACCTCAAGGCTTCTGGCATTGGTGACACCGCCTACTTTGGCCCAGAGCCTGAGTTCTTTATTTTTGACAATGTGCAATGGGGCAATGAAATGTCCGGCGCATTCTTCAAAATTGATGAATACGAAGCCCCATGGAACAGCGGCGCCAAACTCGAAGGCGGCAACCGCGGCCACCGTCCCACCGTCAAGGGCGGCTACTTCCCCGTGCCACCCGTTGACAGCACCCAAGACATGCGTGCCGAAATGGTGTTGTTGCTCGAAGAAATCGGCATCCCCGTGGAAGTGTTCCACCACGAAGTGGCGGGCGCGGGTCAAAACGAAATCGGCACCAAATTCAGCACCTTGGTTGAACGCGCTGACTGGACCCAAAAACTGAAATACATTGTGTGGAATGTGGCCAATGCTTACGGCAAAACCGCCACCTTCATGCCCAAGCCCATCGTTGGCGACAACGGCTCAGGCATGCACGTTCACCAGTCTATCTGGAAAGACGGCAAAAACCTGTTTGCTGGCAAAGGCTACGCAGGTTTGAGCGACACCGCTTTGTTCTACATAGGCGGCATCATCAAACACGCGCGCGCACTCAACGCCATCACCAACCCCACCACCAACAGCTACAAGCGTTTGGTGCCCGGCTTTGAAGCCCCTGTGAAGTTGGCTTACTCCAGCCGCAACCGCTCTGCGTCTATCCGCATTCCCCATGTGGCTTCCGACAAAGCGCGTCGCATCGAAGCGCGTTTCCCCGATCCCATGGCCAACCCCTATTTGTGCTTTACCGCATTGATGATGGCTGGTCTTGACGGTATCGAAAACAAAATTCACCCCGGTGAAGCCGCGACCAAAGACCTTTACCATTTGCCACCCGAGGAAGACGCGTTGGTGCCCACCGTGTGTCACAGCTTGGACCAAGCGCTGGAGTATTTGGACAAGGGTCGTGGGTTCTTGACCAAAGGCGGCGTGTTCACCGACAGCATGATCGATGCCTACATCGAACTCAAAATGCAAGAAGTCACACGTTTTCGCATGGCCACCCATCCGGTGGAATTCGATATGTATTACTCACTCTGAGCCACAGCTCGTGTAGCTCATAAAAAAGGGCGGCCAAGTGCCGTCCTTTTTTTTGGATGGATGAGGTGCACAGTTCACAAGGGCCAAGGCCTGATTTGGAAGGACACTTGCAAGCATGAAACATCGGGGCTCATTCTTGGTTTTGGCTTATGTGCTGAGTTATTCGTTGATTTATGCGCTCAATAGCAGCATGGTGCTGGCCAATGAAGCACCCGTGTGGCGCTGCGGCAATATGTACACCAACCAGCCCCGGGCAGATCAATCTTGCGAATCGGTCACCCTGAACACGCGGGAAGAAACCCAAGTGCCGCAACCTTTGCGACCGCCAACACCTGCCAACAAAGCCACAGCCCCAGCCCCTAAAGTGGACAGCTTGGCGCAGCGCGAGCGCGATGCACAGGCCAAGGATATTTTGAATAACGAACTCAAGCGTTTGAATGAACGCTGTCAAGCTGCAACACAAAACCCCGCGCTCCAGCGTTGTGCCGCCGACCAAGCCGCCTTGAAACGCGAGTTGGCGCGTTTGCCTTGAACCCCACCATGTCTATGCAGCGCTTTGCAGCTTTGGATTTATTGGCCACCTTGGTGCTGGTGGTGCAGGCTGATGATCGGGTGTTGTTTGCCAATGCTGCGTTTGAAGATGTGCTGGGTTTGTCCAGACGCAGTTTGCAAGACACCGATGCGGCGGATTTGTTTGTTGATGCACCCGCTATGCGCCAAGCCTTGGCGGGCGCCAGACGCCATGACTTTTCAGCCCTGCGTTTTGATGACCAACTTAAACGCGTGGGTGCAGAGCCCTATGCGGTGCATGTGGTGGTGGCGGCCACCGACACCCCAGATGAAGTGCTGCTGGAGTTGCTGCCCCTAGAGACCCAGTCGCGTCAAGACCGCGAAGAGCGGCAAATGGAGCAGGCGCAGGCCAACAAAGAATTGATTCGCAATTTGGCGCATGAAATCAAAAACCCTTTGGGCGGCATACGTGGCGCGGCGCAGTTGTTGCAACTCGAACTTGATTCTCGCGACTTGACCGAATACACCCAAGTGATTGTGCGCGAGGCTGACCGTTTGCAAACCTTGGTAGACCGCTTGCTCGCTCCCCACCGACGCCCTCAGGTGGTGGGCAATGTCAATATCCACGAGGTCTGCGAGAGGGTACGCACGCTGATCTTGGCCGAATTCCCCAAGGGCTTGCAGGTGCGGCGCGACTACGACACCTCGTTGCCCGAGTTTCGAGGCGATGTGGAGCAACTGATTCAAGCCGTGCTCAATATCGCCCACAACGCCGCCTTGGCACTCAAAGAGCGCATTGCTGAGGGAGACGCGCAAATCATTTTGGCCACCCGCATAGCGCGGCAAATCACTTTTGTGAAAAAACGCTTTCGCTTGGCATTGGAATTGCATGTGATTGACAACGGCCCAGGCATTCCCGAGGACATCCGTGAACGCTTGTTTCATCCCTTGGTCTCGGGACGAGACGGTGGTTCTGGACTGGGTTTGAATTTGGCGCAATCCTTTGTGCAACAGCACCAAGGCATGATTGAATGTGAAAGTCAGCCAGGGCGTACGGATTTCAAAATTTTGATTCCCTTGCCCTGATCAGAGTAAAGCGCCCAAGTGCATGAAACAAGGTGAAGTAAAGCGATGAAACCTATTTGGATTGTTGACGACGACCAGTCCATCCGCTTCGTGCTCGAAAAAGCCTTGATGCGCGAAGACCTGCCAACCCGCAGCTTCACCCATCCGCGTGAAGTTTTGCAAGCCCTCGATGCGGTGACACCCGAAGAATCCCCTCAAGTGTTGGTGAGTGACATACGCATGCCTGGCGGCTCGGGCCTAGACTTGCTGTCGCAGGTGAAAGCGCGAATGCCTGGTTTGCCAGTCATCATCATGACCGCATATTCCGATTTAGACAGCGCGGTGTCGGCTTTCCAAGGCGGTGCATTCGAGTACCTGCCCAAGCCGTTTGACCTCACCAAAGCCATAGAGCTGATTCGCCGTGCAGTGGAAGAAAGTCAGCGCGAACAAACCAGCGCCATCAATGTGGACAGCACACCTGAAATGCTGGGCCAAGCGCCTGCCATGCAAGATGTTTTTCGCGCCATTGGGCGCTTGAGCCAAAGCAATGTCACTGTGATGATCACCGGCGAATCGGGCTCGGGCAAAGAACTGGTGGCGCGTGCGCTGCACAAGCATTCGCAGCGTGCGGCGGGGCCGTTTGTTGCCATCAACACCGCGGCGATTCCCAAAGATTTGTTGGAAAGCGAGTTGTTTGGCCACGAACGCGGCGCATTCACCGGCGCGCAAGCCATGCGCCGTGGGCGCTTCGAGCAAGCCGATGGCGGCACCTTGTTTTTGGATGAAATTGGCGACATGAAGTTTGATTTGCAAACCCGTTTGTTGCGGGTGCTGTCGGACGGCAGTTTTTACCGTGTGGGCGGTCACAGCGCCATCAAAACCAATGTGCGGGTGATTGCCGCCACGCACCAAAACTTAGAGCAGCGGGTCCAAGAAGGTGTGTTTCGCGAGGATTTGTTTCATCGTTTGAACGTCATTCGTTTGCGCTTGCCCCCGTTGCGCGAGAGGCGCGAAGACATTGCGGTGCTGACCCGACATTTTTTGCAGCAAAGCGCGCAGCAACTGGGGGTGGAAGCCAAACGCATCTCCGAGGCTGCTATTGAGTTGCTGCAAAACTTCGCCTTTCCTGGCAATGTGCGCCAACTGGAAAACATCTGCCATTGGCTGACCGTGATGGCGCCCGCACAAGCCATAGAGCCCAAAGATTTGCCGCCTGAAGTGCTGATGAGCGAGCCAGCCGCAGTTTTGCCGGCCGTCAGCGCTTCGGCACCTGAGGCGTCAGCCAACCAAGCGCCAACCAAACCTGTGGTGCTCAATGCCCCCAGCGAAAACTGGCAAGCTGGTTTGGAAGCCGAGGCCATGTCGTTATTGGCATCTGGGCGGGTCGATGTGTGGGATGAAATGACGCGGCGTTTTGAAGCCTCGCTGATTCAAACCGCCTTGGCACACACTCGGGGAAGGCGCATTGACGCGGCCCACAAACTGGGCATTGGGCGCAACACCATCACCCGCAAAATTCAAGAACTGGGCCTAGAGTAAAACCATTCATTAAGGTTTGGGCGGGGCCTCAGGCGTGGGTAATTTGCAATCGGTGTTGCCATAGGTTTGAAAGCAACTTTGCTGAGCGCAGCTGCGCACATAGTCGTTGCGGCCTCTCAAGTTCAAGTCTATGGTTTCCAAGCGCGGCACGGCCATCAAAGGCATCTGAATGCATTCGCTTCGCACTTGGTCTTTGCCATCTTTGTCTTTGTAAACGATTTGCTTGCATTTGTTCATGAACGGCACGGGGGGTAGCTCGTACACCCAGCGCTGCTCGGTGGCCACAGGAAATATTTGCAGCGCAGCCATCGTGCATTGCGCCTCGGCCGCCTTGTATTGTTCGGTGGCGCAAGCACTCAAAGCCAAGAGCGCAATTAATTGGAATCTGACCCCGATTAATTTCATAAGCTGACCACCACCGGTGTGTGGTCGCTTGGGCGTTCGTTTTTGCGTGGTGCTTTGTCGATCACGCAGGCTGTCACGCTTTTCACCAGCGCCGAGGACACCAAAATGTGATCGATGCGCAGGCCGCGGTTGCGCCTGAAAGCGAACTCGCGGTAGTCCCACCACGAATAACTTTTAGGGGCTTGCTCAAACAGCCTGAAAGCATCGGTGAGACCCAGGTCCAACAAAGCTTTGAAGTGGGCGCGTTCTTCATCTGTGCAATGTATGGTGCCAGCCAAGGCAACAGGGTCCCACACGTCCAAGTCGTCCCAAGTGATGTTGTAGTCGCCCATCAGCACCAGTTTGTCGTGGCGGGTCAGTTCATCCTTGATGAAGGCTTGCAAAGCATTAAGCCAGTTCATTTTGTAAACAAACTTGTCGCTGTCGGGAGCTTGGCCATTGGGGAAATACGCGCCCACCACCCGCACACCGTTGACGGTGGCGGTGATCACACGCGCCATTTCGTCGGCAAAGCTTGGAATGTTGTGCACCACCTCGGTGATGGGATGCTTGGCAATCAGCGCCACGCCGTTGTAGGTTTTTTGGCCAAAGAAAGCCACTTGGTAGCCAGCCGCTTCAATCTCGGTTTGGGGGAATTTATCGTCGGTGGTTTTGGTTTCTTGCAAAGCCAGCACATCTATACCGCCGTGTTCGGTTTGTGCTGACAGCCACTCTAAAACCTGCGGCAAGCGCACGGTCAGCGAGTTGACGTTCCAAGTGGCGAGTTTCATTTACGCTCCAAAGTCACCAAACTGTAAGCCAAACCTTGGGCTGACATGTGTTGGCTGCGTTGGGTCTCGTGCCACTCGGGGCCCAAGGTGGGGGCAAACGCATCGCCTTCAAAGTCGGCGTCAATCTCGGTGACCACCAGTTGCGAGGCCAGTGGCAAGGCTTGGGCGTACAACTGTGCCCCGCCTATCAACCACACAACTTCATCCGCAGAAAATAGTGCCAATGCGTCGCTCAAAGAGGTCACCACACTGGCGCCTGTTGCAGGGTAGCCGGCTTGTCGGGACACCACCACATTGCGCCGCCCGGGCAGGGGGCGAAATTTCTCAGGAATGGACTCCCAAGTGATGCGCCCCATCACCACCGCTTGGCCCAAGGTGGTGCGTTTGAAATGCGCCAAATCTTCGGGCAAATGCCAGGGCAAGTCACCATTTTTACCAATGACGTTATTGCGTGATCGAGCGTAAATCAGGTGCAGGGGCATGTTCTATTCAATCTGTTCAAGGCTTTACTGTAGCAACCGAGCGTTTTGGCAACAGCACTGCTGCAATCGCCAACACCACGCAGGCCATGGCCGCATAGTCTTGCCAATGCGGCAACTCGCCAATCAGCAAGCCGGCGCTCAAGGTGCCCACCACGGGCACTGCCATGATGCTCATCGCACTCGTGGCGGGAGGTAAATCGCGAGCCATGCCAAACCAAAGGATTTGCGCAAAACCATAGTTGATGACCACAGCGTAAACCAAGCTGCCCCACGCCAAGGGTGAGAGTTGCCATGTAGGCCATGTTTCGGTGCCAGCAGCGATCAGCAAAATCATGGGGCTAGACAAGAGCATCATCCACACCGTCAAGCTTTGCACCGGCATGGTGAAACTGATGCGCCGCATCCACAAGGTGCCCACCGCCCAGCTGAGTGCGCCCAACTCCATCCACAAAATACCCATGGGTCGGCCTTGCAAGGCGGTGAATTCATGCGAGATCAACAAGCCAATGGCGGCCAAGGTGGCCACCACGGCTGCGGCGACGCGAGGGGTGAGTTTAGCGCCCATGAACAGCACGCCAATCACCACCGTCCACACCGGCATGGTGAAACCCAAGATGGAGGCGCGTCCCGAGGGCAGGGACATCACGCCCATGATGGACAGGGCATGCCATAAAAACATATTGGGAATACCAAGCAAAGCAATGTCGCGCCATTCGCGCAGTGTTTGCGGCCACAGGCGCAGGCCTTGAAAGCGAAAGTAAAGCAGCAGCCACAGACCACCCAGCCCCATGGTGAGGCCACGGAAATACATGGGCGAGACTTCGCTCAGGGCAATCTTCATCATCGGCCAGTTGATGCCCCACATCAGTGTGATGCCCACCAATGCGATGAGCTGCTGGCGGCTCAAAACGCTTTTGCCACCCGTCACACCGCCACCGGCGCCTTGATGGCGGGATGGCATTGGTAGTCACGCACTTCGAAGTCTTCGAACTGGTAGTCGAAGATGGATTCGGGGCGGCGTTTGATGTGCAGCGTGGGCGCGGGGAAGGGCGAGCGGGTGAGTTGCAGCTCTACTTGCTCGTGGTGGTTGCTGTAAATGTGGCAGTCGCCACCCGTCCAAATGAAATCGCCTACATCCAAGTCGCATTGCTGCGCCACCATGTGCGTCAGCAGCGCGTAGCTGGCGATGTTGAACGGCACCCCCAAAAAGATGTCGGCGCTGCGCTGGTACAGCTGGCAACTCAGTTGGCCCTTACCACCCGCAGTGGTGGGCGGTGCCACATAAAACTGGAAGAAAGCGTGGCAAGGCATCAAGGCCATTTTCGAGAGGTCGGCCACATTCCAAGCGCTGACGATGATGCGGCGTGAATCGGGATTGGTTTTCAAGGTTTTGATGACCTCGGTGATTTGGTCGATATGCCCGCCCTCGGGCGTGGGCCAACTGCGCCACTGCACGCCGTACACCGGTCCTAAGTCGCCGTCTTCGCGCGCCCATTCGTCCCAAATCGTGCAGCCGCGCTCGGTCAGCCAGTGGTTGTTGCTCGAACCGGTAAGGAACCACAGTAACTCAACGATGATGGATTTGAGGTGCACCTTCTTGGTGGTGACCAGCGGAAAACCTTGGCGCAAATCAAAACGCATTTGATGGCCAAACACACTGCGCGTTCCGGTGCCGGTGCGGTCAGATTTTTCTACACCTTGTGTGTACACATGGCGCATGAAATCTTCGTAGGGTGTGGGGATGGGGTGAGGGGTGGGCTGGCTCATGGGAGAGAGTTTATAGGCGGCTTTGCACTAGGTGAAGTCGTCCTCTTTTTGATGCTTGATTCTGGCAATGGTGATGTCACCGTTGGGTAGGTGTCTAAATCGGGCTATGTAGCCACTGTTGCCGAAATCAATGATGGCTTCGCGCTGGTAAATCTTGCCCTCCACGGGGCGGAATCGTTCTGGCATGAGTGAAATTTTGTTAAGCGCATCACGCACAACAGCGATGGCTCGCTTGGCAACGTCTTTGTCTTGTGTGGCTAAAAAGTCATGAAGCCGTTGCAGGTCTGCTATGGCTTTCGCTGAATACTTTACGGATGGCATAGGGGCGTGGG
>CANLWQ010000076.1 GCA_947494405.1 Comamonadaceae bacterium
ACGAGGTGGACTATGACCAAACGCAGCCATGGTTTATCTTAGAGGTCAGGCGCATGCGAGGGCTCACGGATAAGACCGAAGTCACGCCCATGCTGCGGTTGATTCATAACCGGTATTTCGTTGAACTCGGGGTGAACAACGCATCCCAAGCTCGAATGAACTTTATGTATATTTTTGATTAGGAGCATCTGAATGAAGAAAATCATCATCGCCTTAGCAATGGGCATAACTGCAATTTCATCCATGGCCGCCACCAGTATGAAATTCACCGTTAACGGAATGGTTTGCTCATTCTGCGCTCAAGGTATCGAAAAAAGTCTGTCCAAGATGGGTGTAACCAAGGAGGTCTTCGTGGACCTAAAGAAGAAAACTGTTGCAGTGGAAGCAAAGGACGGCCAAGTGCTCGACGCCAAGGCCATCTCCGCAGAGATAGTTGATGCTGGCTACGACGTGGTCAAGATTGAGACGGTGCTGCAATCTGTTGCCGAAATCAAGGCTGAATTGAAGAGCCGTAAATGAGTCCTGACGGTATGGCTGAATCCCGAAGTGGCTTATGGTCCTCTTTTGCCAGCCTTTTCGCAAGTTCAAGCACATTGGTGTGCTGCGCAATTCCTGCTCTCCTTGTGGCCCTTGGAGCGGGGGCAGCACTTTCATCCTTTGTGTCAATATTTCCGCAGGTTGTCTGGTTGAGCGAACATAAGGAAGCACTGTTCGGCTTCGCGGGCTTGATGATAATTAGCAGCGGCGTATTGCAGTGGCGAAACCGAAGTGCGCCGTGCCCAATCGATCCAACCTTGCGCGACGCCTGCTTGAAGACGCGCAAGACCGCCAGTACCGTTTATGCGGCCAGCGTTGTGCTCTATCTCATTGGGGGATGGTTCGCGTTCATACAGCCATGGCTCGGCGAGGTGTAAAAAATACGATCTATTAAACTTATCAAGCATTGCCGTCATCACCCATTGCGAGAGACACTGATTAATCAAAGGTTAGATCAGAGTCAGATCCCTCTAAGTTTCTCAGTGAGATCTATCGGCGAGTGCAGTTGAATCCTGCAACTGCGTGAACAGCCTATTACTGCCGATCTTGGTGAATATCTTTCTGTCTATGTCTCCACGTTGCAGCCTAACGAACAATGGCTATTTCCTTCGCTTACATCCAAGAGTGGGCGCACAGTCAATCTGGACAAGCCATTTCGCCGCTGCGTGCTTGCGGCAGGGCTGGATGTCAAACAGGTAGTGCGACACACGCTGCGCCATACGGCTATCACGCACCTTGTGCAGGCTGGTGTGGATCTGCCCACAGTGAAGAGGATCAGCGGCAACAAGAATCTGAGCATGGTCGAACGCTACAGCCACCAGAACGGCACACACATTCAGGCGGCGATGGACAAGCTATCAGAGCGGTACAAGTCGAAAATTTCTTGAAGGTATCTTCGGCGCAATTACACAGTAATTACACAAACGCATGAAACTCTTAAGTTTTTAAAAGCAGCTGATAAGCAAGCTTTCTAGCATCCATGCTGGTTGCAGATGGCTCCTCGACCTGGGCTCGAACCAGGGACCTACGGATTAACAGAAATCCAGGCTCGTCAAAACCCTATATAAATCAATAACTTGCGTGTAAAAATAGCCACCGTGTAATATTTCGTGTAATTGGCCAAGAGTTGCATATTGCAACTGGCGAGGTGAAAACCTAGTTTTTCAGGTTTAGACCCCCGAATATTGACCCTAAAACTTCGAAGACACGCCTGGGGCTCGAACCGATAAAGGCAAAACATCAACTCCATGCTCGGGGCTTGAACTTGATTCGGCAATATCACCAAGTCACACATGACAGCTGAAATTAAATGCCGTGGCACATTTCTAAGTTTTAGCTTTGCTCGTGAGGGCAGAATTTACGACAGCGTCGTATTTTTGAAAGATTGATGATTCTCCATTCACATGGACTAAAAGCACGGAGTAAGGATCTTTGCGACCTTTGTAGAAAGGGCCGTCCATGCCTGGCGAACCCACTACCATACCTGGCACGGTCAGTCCGATGGCCTTGGGTTGTTCACGCAGCAAGCGACGAATTTCACGAACTGGCACGTGCCCCTCAATGACATATCCACCTACTCGCGCAGTGTGGCAAGAACCCAGTTTGGCTGGCATACCAAGCTTTGCCCGCATTGCTTCATTGCCGCTTTCAAATACACGGACAGGGAATCCTGATTTTTCTAGGATGTCTACCCAATCTTTGCAGCAGCCGCAGTTTGGGTCTTTCCAAACTTCGACCAAATTGGTCTGCTGCTTTGTTGCTGCAGCTGCAAAGGGGAGCGTGAACACTCCAACAAGCCAAAATCGACGATTCATGGTGGATTTTAAAAAATTTTGAAATTATTGCTTTATTTTATTGCGCTTTTAAAACTTAATGGCGCGCATATCTGTCATAGGGGTTTTGACTCATACAGCTGATTTAGCCAAGCATCATCGAAAGCGTGCTGCCAATAAAGGTGAATCCATCAATTCAAATTTAGATTAACTTTGAGCCAGACATCAAACTATTTTGTGGCGATAAAAATGGGGGCATATCAGAATGCCCCAATTGATGGTAGCGCTAGGCTAAGTGGAAACTGCTCTCTGCGTGTTTTACGCTGAGGCGCTTGGGGTGATGATGCTTAGAATTTACGAGCCACTACCTGAGATGGAACTAATTCAACTTACTATCTTTTTACCCCACCTTGGCTTAAGCCGAATTAAAAGCCGAAAAATTCTTTAGCTCATTCCAAATAGCCCTCACAACTTCAGCTTATGCAACTGACGTGCCAATATATTTGAAAAGTCTGGTTAAATTAACATCTTGTTTATTAATTCTCCGTTTTATGTACTTCCGTGCTTCAAAAAAATTAGTCTTATCACCTTTATACGCATGCGTACTACTTGCTTTTTTTGCCATGACACTCGCACAGGCCCAAACCATACTGCGAATCACCACCATCCCTGAGGAGGCGGCTACCGAGCAGGTTCGAAAGTTCACACCGCTTGCAACTTACCTAGAAAAACAGTTGGATACGAAAGTTCAGTTCACACCCGTGACCGACTATCCTGCTGCCGTTGAGTCGTTGGTGAACAAAAAGGTAGATCTGGTTTGGTTTGGTGGGTTCACCTTTGTGCAGGCCAGCATTCGTTCAGGTGGAAAAATTGTGCCCTTGGCGCAGCGTGAAGAAGACACTAACTTTAAATCGGTGTTCATAGCCAAGACCAATTCTGGTATCAAAAGTCTGGCCGATATGAAGGGCAAGCAAGTCTCTTTTGGTTCACAAAGCAGCACCTCAGGCCATCTGATGCCGCGCAGTTTTTTGTTGCAAGCCAATATCGAACCTGAAAAAGACTTTAAGCGCGTTGCCTACAGCGGCGCACACGATGCAACCATCGCATCCGTGGTCAGCGGTAAGGTTGACGCCGCAGCACTAGACATTACGGTATGGCAAAAGTTCGTCTCCGAAAACAAGGTCAACACTCAGGATGTAAATGTGTTCTTCACAACTCCGTCTTACTACAACTACAACTGGTCTGTTCATGCTGATATGCCAGCTCAACAGCGCGAAAAAATCAAGGCTGCTTTGCTTGTACTAAATCCTGCAAACCCTGAGCATGCCGAAATTCTCAAACTCAATCGCGCCACCCGTTACCTGTCTACGACTCCTGAAAATTACAAAGGTTTAGAGTCGGCTGCTCGCAGCGCAGGGTTGTTGCAATAAACGGTTCGTTCACCTTTGAACATCGAGCTTTCGGCCTTACAGGCCCGACACCCATCGGCACCTGCGCATGCCCCCGCAGCCTTGCAAGGTTTAAGCCTGCAGCTCGGTGTGGGCGAGCAGATTGCCATCATTGGCCCCTCGGGTGCAGGCAAGACAAGCTTGCTTCAAATATTGGCTTGTGCCCAGCGTCCGACCAGCGGAGAGCTTCGTTTGGGGGGGCTAGACCCTTGGCGTTTGTCAACCAGTGCGCTGCGTCGATTGCGCGGCCAATTGTTTCTTGCCCCCCAGGTACCGCCATTGCCACCGCGCCAACGCGTTGTCACCTCGGTGTTAGCCGGACGTTTGCCTGCTATGAGTTTGGCGGCCAGTTTGCGCTCGCTGTTTTATCCAAGCGATATTCCAGCAGCCTACGAAGCGCTCAGTCACTTTGACCTGAGTGACAAGTTATTCGAACGGGTCGACCGCCTCTCGGGAGGTGAGCGTCAACGCGTGGGATTGGCCCGCGCTTTGCTGTCACCTGCCAGTCTGTGGCTCATTGACGAGCCCTTGTCTGCACTTGATCCCATGCGCGCTCGCATGGCCATGACCGCCTTGGTAGGGCTTGCGCGTGAGCGAAAAATCACAATGGTTGCCACCTTGCACCAAGTCGACATGGCCCTCTCGCACTTTGATCGAATCATTGGTCTGCTCGACGGACAAATCGTGTTTGATTTGCCATCTGCACAAGTCACCCCCGAACGACTGGTGCATTTGTACAAACAATACGAACATGAGTTAGGCCGCGATGCTTTGCAACCTGAGCCGGACCAAGGCCTGCTTGTGCCTGCGCCTGTTGTCATGCACTGCCGCTAAGGCCAGCAGGTTCTTCGCACCTTTCTGTTGTCAATGTCTGCTAAACCATTGCCCCAAGCCCAACTGGCATCCGCTGGCAAGCTTCGCGATCCAGACTTTTCATCAAGGGTGTTTTGGCTGAGCTTGGCCCTATTGACGCTCTGGCCATTGGGCGTAGCCACCGAGTTTCGACCCTGGGTGTTGTGGGAACCCGATAACCGAAAAGTGACCCTTGATTTCTTGGCCAGTTTTTGGCCATTGGTTCACGACGCCGAATTCATGCGCATGGTTGCCCGCGAAACTTGGCGCACGATTGCCATGGCCACCGCAGGCGTCACGCTGGCTTTGCTGCTGGCTGTGCCTATGAGCTTGATGGCTGCTCGCGTTTTGTCGCTGTCGGCATTGTCGGGCCGCATGAACCGCTGGCCTGCTTTGGTGCGCTGGTGCGCGCGCGCCACCTTGATCGTCCTGCGCAGCATTCCTGAGCTGGTTTGGGCCTTGGTCTTTGTGCGCGTGGTGGGCCTGGGCCCAACGGCAGGTGTGCTGGCCATTGCACTCACCTATGGCGGCATGCTTGGCAAGGTGTATGCCGAAATCTTTGAAAGTGGGGAGAGCCATGCTACCCACACGCTGATGCGCAATGGCAGCGGTCGTTTACAAGCATTTGTGTATGCGATGCTGCCCAGTCATGCTGCCGAGCTGGCTTCTTATACCGTGTACCGCTGGGAATGCGCTATTCGTTCATCGGTGGTGCTGGGGTTTGTCGGCGCCGGGGGCTTAGGCCAACAACTGGACAATTCGATGAAGATGTTCAATGGTGGTGAAGTTGCTACCTTGCTTTTGGTGTTCATGGCGCTGGTGGCGATAGCTGATTCTGTGAGTGCTTGGCTAAGAAGGGCTTTGTCATGAAGCCTTCAACAAATTCACCGCCTATAACAACAGCCTTTCCCCGAGAAGCGGCCAACTTACCTTACAAACTGCCGCCACCTTTGTTCGACGCACGATGCAAAGCTTGCTGGTTCACCGTCGCTTTGTTGGTGCTGGTCATTGCAAGCTTTGTGACTTTGGAGCTTGACTGGACGGCCTTTGTGTCCTTAGAGGCGGGGCGCAGCATGTACCGCTTTATGGCGGAGTTTTTCCCGCCTGATGTGTCGCCCAAGTTTGTGAGCAAAGTCGTTTCGGCAGCTTGGGAAACACTGGCCATGTCTGCGCTAGGGACCGTCATGGCTGCAGTGTTGGGCTTGGCCTTGGCCGTGCCTGCCAGCCGCATGTCGAAACAAGACACAGCTTGGTTGCGCAGTCCCACACGCTGGCTGCTCAATGCCTTGCGGGCTATTCCTGAACTGGTTTGGGCTGCGCTCTTGTTAATTTCTGCCGGCTTAGGACCTATGGCCGGTACCTTGGCTCTGGCCCTTCACACCAGCGGCGTTTTGGGCCGGCTGTTTGCAGAGTCCATGGAGAATATACCCACGGGCCCTGGCGATGCTTTGCGAACCCAAGGGGTGGGACCGCTGCGCGTATTTGCCTACGCGACTTTGCCACAGGTCTTGCCGCAATTAATGAGTTACACGCTGTACCGCTGGGAAAATAACATTCGCGCTGCCGCCGTATTGGGGGTTGTAGGGGCGGGCGGCTTGGGTCAGATGTTGTCATTCAACATGGGTCTTTTCCTCATGAACAAGACTGCCACGATTTTGGGCGCAATGCTGCTCATGGTGGCCTGCGTCGATGTGCTGAGCTTTACGCTCAGGCGATGGCTTAACCGATAGTCAAAAAATATTTACTGAGATTTTGACGCAATGATCTTCACCCGAATGTTTGAATTTCAAAGCGCGCAGGTTCTAAAGCCTGCATAAATATCATCGCGTTCTGGCGTAAAGAAATTTCGATAATTGACATGCCGCAATACGGCGTGTGTGAAGTGCGACGCACCTCTTAAAACTTTGTGCGTGCCAAACCAAGGCGCTGAATATTCGGTGTAGGGATGCGCTACAAAGCCTTCATAGGGTGCAAACGTGTCTTGCGTCCACTCCCAAACATCACCCCACTCAAAGTCCGGGAGTGTTTTGGCAGCACAGTCCCATTCGGCTTCTGTCGGTAAGCGGCATTGGGCCCAGGCACAGTAGGCTTGAGCATCAGTCCACGAGAGGTGAACCGCCGGTGCGTCCAAGTTCAAAGGCCGCCAACAGCCAAACAACTCTGTTTCGAAATCAGTGCCCGTTTGTCGAATGTAATTTGGCATTCGGTGGCCCGAAGAATTTAGAAAATCTAAATACTGTGCCCAGTTGACAGGGTGAAGCGAGATTTCAAAGTCTTGAATTGAGCAAGTTTTTTCAATTAGTTCGTTATCAAAACAAAAAGGTATTTGCTTCGTATCAGAGTTGGAGGAAAAATCCCTTGATCCGAGTTTCCAATTTTGTGAAGGCACTCGTGCTGTTTTGAGTTCAGTAATTGATTGCTGAGATTTTATTTCTGATGCTTTGCTTTTTTCAGTATTCGAAGTTTCTTGCGTCCATAGTGCCTTGAAGGAGAGTCTCAGTGTTTGCGCCATATAAGCGCTTGCCTCTAGGTGCATGGCCTCATGCTGCAGCACCAGCCAATAGAAATACAAGGCGGGGCTGTGGTCGGTTTCATTGTGCAAAAGCTCTAGGGTTTGCTCCAAGCTGTCCTGTGAGTATTGAATGCACTTTTGGGACGTTAAAAGTTTCAATTCCCAGCGCATCGAATGGGCTACCTTGGCACTGTCAAACCACGCATCAGCTTGACTTAGAAGAGACGCGTTGCGAGGCTGTGAAAGATCACAGTGCATGCCTTTTGAGCGTTGTAGATTTCGGGCAACCCAGAATTCTTGAAACCATGCAACGTGGCCCAGTTCCCAGACGGGCGGATTCAAGCCAGATTGATAGGGCAGGGTGAGTTTGTTGGAACTCAAGTAGCATTCAAAGGAGCTAAGTGTATGGCCTCGAATTTGTTGAAGAGACTTTGACAATGTCAGGATATTTACTTGACGCATCGATTGATTTGTCCTTTTAGGTATGCTGGACGGCTCAATATGAACCAATCTCCTGATCCAAAATTGCTTCCCCCAAAGGGGCTTAAATCAAAAGTGATTAGCGCTCAACCTGCCAAGCCAACAGTTGTAATTGTAAGTCCTGCACTTGCCAGCGCAAACAATGGCAATTGGCAGACTGCTAAACGTTATCGACAGTTGTTGAATGGGCAGTTTCGGGTGCGACTGGTTAGCGAA
The DNA here is from genome assembly GCA_947494405.1 of Comamonadaceae bacterium. GTDB lineage: Bacteria > Pseudomonadota > Gammaproteobacteria > Burkholderiales > Burkholderiaceae_C > Limnohabitans. Next base: position 7,818 of record CANLWQ010000076.1, read on the forward strand.
TGGAAGGGCACAAAATCGGACGATGTTTTAGTTGCATTGCATGCGCGTCGGAGTTTTCCGTCGATTGCTGCTTGGCATGCTGTGCATGGCGTCAATGGTTTGGTGGTGGTGCTTACGGGCACTGATTTGTACCGAGATATCCAACACGATTCACAGGCTCAACAATCTCTAGAATTTGCAACTCGTCTGGTTGTTTTGCAGTCCATGGGTCTTGATGAATTACCAGCCCCATTCAAGGCTAAGACATCGGTACTTCTGCAGTCAACTACCCCCCGAGTCACCTTGTCTAAAACTAGGCGTTACATACGGGCTGTGATGGTGGGCCATCTGCGCGAGGAAAAATCTCCGCGTACCTTATTTGAAGCAGCATCCCTGCTTGCGCAGCAGCGCGATATTTACATCCAGCATATCGGTGCAGAACATGATCAGGTGCTGGCAAGCATGGCTCACCAAACAGCGGCGATTTACCCCCAATATCAATTCACAGGTGCTTTAACTTATCCTGAGACGCGTCGGCAAATCCAGCGCGCGCACGTCCTGGTTCACACCAGCGTCATGGAAGGTGGTGCCCACGTGATCATGG
>CANLWQ010000077.1 GCA_947494405.1 Comamonadaceae bacterium
TGGAAGAGTTGGCTGCCAGGCGCGGAGAACATGACCAATGTGTTTGCAGGTGTGAAAGCCTCGGTTTACACGTTCATGTCCCACATCATTTAGGAGAACCATTATGTGGAGAGTTTGGAGACTTTACGACCCATTGCGTGCAATGGTCGTGCAAGGCATTTTTCTGTTCGGCTTGGCAGCGATGATTCACCTCATTTTGCTAAGTACCAACAAATTCAACTGGCTAGACGGCGCAAAGAAACCCGCTTCAGCATCGGCGCAAAACTCGCCTATGCCTGCAGCAGTTCCTGCAGCGAAGTCCTGAAAGTTGGCAGTACCGCAGGTGCTGCCAGTTCTGTAAAGAGCTGCAGCATCTGCATTTTTAAATTTTTCATCTTCCCAACACTTGCAGCAGGAGGGCTTCATCATGGCCATGCTCAGCTTTGAAAAAAAATACCGGGTGCGCGGCGGAACGCTGCTAGCAGGTGACTTATTCGACTTTTGGGTGGGTCCGTTTTATGTGGGTTTCTTTGGTGTCACGACCATTTTCTTCTCATTTTTGGGTACGGCCATGATTTTGTGGGGCGCAGCTCTGGGCCCCACTTGGAATTTATGGCAAATCAGCATTGCTCCCCCCGATCTCTCATACGGTTTGCGTTTCGCACCCTTGCTAGAAGGCGGGCTGTGGCAAATCATCACCGTTTGCGCCCTAGGTGCTTTTGTTTCATGGATGTTGCGTGAAGTTGAAATTTGCCGAAAACTGGGCATGGGATTTCATGTTCCCTTTATGTTCGGTGTGGCGATTTTGGCTTTCTTCACCCTCAATGTGGTGCGACCTGTTTTGATGGGTGGCTGGGGTCATGCCTTCCCCTACGGTATTTACAGTCACCTCGATTGGGTGTCCAACGTTGGCTACCAATACCTGCATTTCCACTACAACCCGGCACACATGTTGGCGGTGAGCTTTTTCTTTGCCACCACCTTGGCTTTGTCTCTGCACGGTGCTTTGATTTTGTCTGCCACCAATCCCGGCGCTGGCCAAGTGGTGAAGACCCCCGAGCATGAAGATACTTTTTTCCGCGACATCATTGGTTACTCCATTGGCACCTTAGGCATTCACCGTTTAGGTGTGTTTTTCGCCATGGCTGCGGTGTTGTTCAGCGCCTTGTGCATTGTCATCAGCGGACCTTTCTGGAGTCGCGGTTGGCCCGAATGGTGGGGCTGGTGGTTGAACCTGCCCATCTGGTCACAGTGGCCTTAATGAAAAAAGAGGAACTCAATCATGGCTGACTATCTCAATCTATTCACCACCGTGCAGGCCACAGGGCCTGTGCAACACGGCGAGCCCTTAGGCCCAGGCAACAGCCCACGTACCGGGCACCCCGGTGTTTCATGGCTATTGGGCAAGATCGGTAACGCACAAATCGGACCGATTTACTTGGGCGGTTTGGGCTTGGCGTCTTTGATCTGCGGCTTGATCGCCTTCAACATCATTGGCATGAACATGCTGGCTTCGGTCAATTACGACCCTGTCCAGTTTGTGCGTCAGTTATTTTGGTTGGCTCTGGAGCCGCCACCCCCAGAGTACGGCTTATCCTGGCCGCCTTTGAACCAAGGCGGGTGGTTTCTTATTTGCGGCATCTTCCTCACCGCCTCGGTGTTGCTGTGGTGGGTGCGGGTTTACCGCCGGGCCATACAGCTGGGGCTGGGCACGCATGTGGCGTGGGCTTTTGCGGCCGCCTTGTGGTTGATGTTTGTCTTGGGCTTTTTCCGTCCCATACTCATGGGCTCTTGGGGTGAGGCTGTGCCTTATGGCATCTTCCCGCACCTCGACTGGACAGCCGCCTTATCTATTCGCTATGGCAACTTGTTCTACAACCCCTTCCACGCTTTGAGCATTGTGTTTTTGTATGGCTCGGTGTTGTTATTTGCCATGCACGGCGCCACTATCTTGGCGGTGACCCGCTTTGGCGGAGAACGTGAAATTGAACAAATTGTCGACCGCGGTACCGCGTCCGAGCGTGCAGCCCTGTTTTGGCGCTGGACCATGGGCTTTAACGCCACCATGGAATCCATTCACCGTTGGGCTTGGTGGTTTGCGGTGCTGTGTCCAATCACCGGCGGTATTGGTATTTTGCTCACCGGCACTGTGGTGGATAACTGGTATTTGTGGGCCATCAAACACGGTGTTGCGCCACCCTATCCGAATGTGTTCCCACCGGTCATCGATCCAGCCCTGAGTTTGGGAGTTAAACCATGAAGTCAATGTCCTATATCCGACGATGGGCAACTTATGCTGCGGGCCTGTCAGCAGTGCTGTTGCTCTCGGCTTGCGAGCGACCCTTCCAAGATAGCGTGCAACACGGCTACCGTGGTACCGGCATGGTGCAGGTCTACAACCCGCGCATGCTGGCGGTCAAAACCGAAGCCAACCAAGCACCGGTGGCCTTGCCCGCAGCCTCAGGCGAGGGCCCCAAAGCAGGTCAAACTTATAAAAACGTGAAGGTCTTGGGCGACTTGAGCGTGGCGCAATTCAACCGCCTCATGGTCTCCATGACTGCATGGGTAGCGCCCAATGACGGGGGCTGCGTTTATTGCCACAACCCGGCTAATTTTGCAGACGATGAGAAGTACACCAAGGTGGTGGCGCGTCGCATGTTGCAAATGACCCAAGCTATCAACAGTGAATATAAACCCCACGTTGCCGAAACAGGTGTCACTTGCTACACCTGCCACCGTGGCCAACCTGTGCCCAGCGAGATTTGGTTCACAGCCAACCACCAGCCCTATGGTTCTAACTTCATGGGCGACAAGGCAGGCCAAAACGAGCCAGCCAGGGTGGTGAATTTGTCCTCTTTGCCCAATGACCCGTTCACGCCGTTTTTGCTGGGCGATTTGAATATTCGCGTCAACGGCCCCACGGCATTGCCCTCAGGCAACCGCCAATCCACCAAGCAAGCCGAGTGGACCTATGGGCTGATGTCGCATATGTCGGAGTCCTTGGGCGTGAACTGCACCTACTGCCACAACTCGCGTTCGTTCCAGAGTTGGGAAAACAGCCCGCCCCAACGCGCAACCGCATGGCATGGCATACGCATGGCCCGTTCACTCAACACCGGCTATATGGAGCCATTGAAAGCGACCTTCCCCGAGCATCGCAAGGGCGAGTTGGGGGATGTGGCCAAAATCAACTGCGGTACTTGCCACCAAGGTGCGTACAAGCCTTTGAATGGCGCACCCATGTTGAAAGACTACCCCGAGCTGGCAGCGCCTTCAAGCAAAGCCGCCCAAGTGGCAGCCAATTAGCACCGGGCCGCAGTTGCTTCTCAAAGCGGCATGAGACACCTATGGTCAACCAAGATCCTGTGTCTCTTGCCGTCTCTGGGGTGGTGGTCGTGGTTTTGGTTGACTACCTGACTGCACACCGGGCTTGGGGTTGGTTACGTTTGGTTCAAGGGGCTGCTGCTTTCAAGGAAACCCCTGGACTGCTGTTCACCAAAGTCATGGGAAGTGGGCACCAAGGTGGCTTTAGCCTCAGACCCAGCCCCTCGCACCAAGGCCTGATTTGTGTCTTCGATCATGCCGATAACGCAGACATTTTTTTAAACGGCCCTTGGCTGGCGGCTTACCGTGAACGCGCCAAGCAATGCCAAGCGCACTTGCTGTCCATCACCTCTTGCAAAGGCAGTTGGGATGGTTATGCGTTTGAGGTGACGCCAGACGATAAATTGGGTCACTACGCGTTCGAGCCCTTACATCCCGCCATGGCCGCCATCACTCGCGCCAGTATTCGCCCAGCCAAGGCGGTGGCTTTTTGGCGTTACGCGCCCGCGTCCCAAACCGACTTGGCTAAATCATCAGGCTGCAAACTGGCCATGGGTTTGGGAGAAGCACCATTGGTACGCCAGTGCACCTTCAGTGTGTGGCGTGACACCCAAGCCATGCTCGACTACGCGCATACTGGGGCGCATCAGCAAGCCATTCAAGCGGCCTATAAAAACAATTTCTTTTCCGAGTCTATGTTTATGCGCATGCGCTTGTTGCGCAGCATAGGCGAATGGGGCACGCCGCAACAGGAAGCTGTGCATGGCTGAACATCAAGTGGTAGTGATAGGTGCAGGCATGGCGGGTTTGGTCAGCGCCTTGCAACTGGCGCAGCAAGGCTTGTCGGTGACGGTGGTTGACAAAGCCAATCAACCCGGTGGCAAGGTAAGGCAAATCTTGGTGGATGGCGCAGCGGTGGACAGCGGCCCCACCGTGTTCACCATGCGCTGGGTGTTTGACCAAGTCATGGCATCGATTGGCACACGCTTAGAAGACGAGTTGAAAATTCACAGACTCAATGTACTGGCGCGGCATTTTTGGGAAGACGGTTCGCAACTTAATTTGTATGCCGATCCACAGGCCTCTTACAACGCAGTGGCTGCATTTGCGGGCGTGGCCGAAGCCGACCGCTTTACCCAGTTTTGCAAAACCACCCGCGAGGTGTACGACGCGCTAGAGAAACCCTTTATACGTTCGCCTTCACCCACCATGGCGCAGATGATGGGTGGTTTAGGGCCACGTGGTTTAGCCACACTGGCCACAGTAGGCCCCATGCGCAGCCTGTGGAACAGCTTGGGAAAACATTTCACCGACCCGCGTTTGCGCCAGTTGTTTGCCCGTTACGCCACTTACTGCGGCTCCTCGCCGTGGGAGGCGCCTGCTACCTTGATGCTGATTGCCCAAGTGGAGATGGATGGTGTGTGGGCGGTGGAAGGTGGCATGCATGCCTTGGCCCAGTGCCTCATGCGCTTAGGAAGCCAAAAAGGTGTTCAGTACAAGTTCAACAGCGAGTGTGAACGCATAGAGCTCACCCAAGGTCGAGTGTCCGGCGTGCGCTTGCAAAGCGGCGACAGTTTGCGCGCCAACAGCGTGGTCTTCAATGGCGATATTGCCGCTTTGCGCGCGGGATTGTTGGGCGCGGGCACAAGGCAAGCGGTAACCACCAAAGTGCAACCTCGCTCCTTGTCGGCCATTACTTGGTCCTTGCACACGCCCACCTCGGGCTTGGCACTGGACAGACACAATGTATTTTTTCGCTCGAACTACGCCCAAGAGTTTGAAGCCATTTTTCAGCACAGCCGACTGCCCGCTCAACCCACGGTGTATGTATGTGCCCAAGACCGTGGCACTGGTGCATCGGTAGAAGGCGCTGAGCGATTGCTGTGCTTGGTCAACGCACCAGCCAATGGCGATAAGCGGGGCTTAAGCTCTCAAGAATTGGCCGATTGCACCGCCAGCAGCCAAGAACTGCTGGCCGCTTGCGGCTTGTCATTACAGTTGGAGCCCTCTGCATCATGTATTCGCACCACACCCCAAGATTTCAACCAACTCTTTCCAGCCACGGGCGGGGCCTTGTATGGCCAAGCCACACATGGATGGATGGCGGCGTTCGCCCGCTCCAACGCCAAAAGCCAGGTGCCGGGACTGTATCTGGCGGGGGGCAGCGTACACCCGGGCCCGGGGGTGCCGATGGCAGCGATGTCGGGCCAACTGGCGGCCGCGGCGCTGATGGCCAACCTCGGTTTGACCAAGTCGTCCCAAGTGGTGGCTACCTCTGGTGGTACCTTGACGCATTAAGTGACGATGGGCAGCACGGCCTGACCATCATCGCGTTTGTGGGCAGTGTGTTTTCCCCTTATTACGCTTGGGCGCGGCGCAGTGGCGTTGTCGACCCCGATAACCATTGCGCTTTGAATGTGGCCCTGTACTCGCGAAATGCCAAACGCTGGACCATGACCGAGCGAGCAGCCCGGCACTGTTTTCGTGATGCCCATCAGTTCAGCATAGGTCCCAGCCAACTGCGTTGGGATGGGCAGTCATTGGTGATTGACATCCATGAGGTGGCCGTGCCATGGCCGCACAGCGTGCGCGGCCAAGTGCGCGTGCATCCTAAGCAGCTGTTCAACTTCAGCACACCCATAGATGCCAAGGGTCTGCACCGCTGGGGCCCCTTGGCACCGAGCGCGCGGGTGGAGGTGGTGATGGACTCACCTGCACAGCGCTGGCAGGGCCAGGGGTATTTGGATTCGAATGAGGGCGATGAGCCCATAGACCGCTCTTGCCGCGAATGGGACTGGTCGCGCAGCCCTATGAAGGACGGTAGCACCGCAGTGCTTTACGACATTCAAGGCCAGCCCGATCAGGGCGACAAATTGCTGGCATTGCGCTTCACGCCGCAAGGCGAAGTGGTGACTTTTGACGCACCTCAGCGCCAAACCCTGCAACCAACGCTATGGCGTTTAGGCAGACGCATGCGCAGCAACGGCAACATACAAGTGGCCGAGCAATTGGAAGACACACCGTTTTACCAACGTGCTTTGCTTCACAGCCATTTGCTGGGCGAACAGGTGCAAAGCTTTCACGAAAGCATCACCATGTCGCGTTTGGTGTCGCCGGTGGTGCAAGCCATGTTGCCTTGGCGTATGCCTAGGAGGGCATGATCACTTCCCCCTGAACACCGGCTTTCTTCGCTCTGCAAAAGCCTTCAAGCCTTCAGCAAAATCCTCAGTGTGGCTGCTGCTTATGTCTCTTTCCCGCAGTGCAACTTCATCATAGTGACCTGCGGCTATTTCATTCAGAGATCGCTTGGTGTCTTGCGCTGCCAGTGGGGCCAAGCTCTGCACATGGTCAACCAACACTTGAAGTTCTTTGGCAAAGTGTTCGGCCGCTACAAAGCTTTCAAACAATCCCAAGGCTTGCAATTGGGCAGAAGAAAAAACCTGTGCCGTTAAAAAAGCCCGCTTGGCTGCGGCAATGCCGAAGTGGCTGACATAGCGCTGCAAACCGCTGGGGTAGTAGTGCAAACCCAGTGCCGCCGCCGGCATGCGCCACTCCACTCCCTCTAGCGCCAAGCGCAAATCGCAGGCCAGCACCAAGTCGGTGGCACCGCCATACACACTGCCGTTCAGCGCGCAAATGGTGATGGGCCGCAGTTGGGCTAAAGCCTCTGGCACTTTTTCAAATGCGGTGGAGCCGTGGGCTGCATCGCTGAAGCCGCCTATGTCGTAACCAGCGCAGAACACGGGCTTGGGTTGATCTGTGGTGTTGGCGGTCAGCACCACCACCTGAACAGCTATCTCTTGGTTGATATGTTCAAAATGTTGAAGCAAAACCGACAAGTCGCTGTTCTCCAAGCGGTTGCGTTGCGCGGGGCGGTTGAGCGTGAGGGTGGCAACGCCTTGTGCGATCTGCAGCAGAGGCGCAGTGCTGTGGGTGGCGCTCAATTTAAACCACCACCGGCACCTGCGTGGCTGGCGGCGTGTTGCGGCTGCGGTGGCAGCGCACCAAGCCGTCGATCATCACCATGCCAATACCGGGGATGTCGCCCAGCTGCACGCTCTCTAAAAGCGTGCGACCCGCGGTTTCTTGGGCGCGGTCCATGAATACAAAGTCGGCTGCGCGACCCACCTCGATCAAGCCGCAATTCAAGTTGCGAATACGCGCCGTGTTGCCGGTGGCAAAACAAAACACCAACTCAGCAGGAATGTTGGCAAGGCTGGACAACAATGCCACCATGCGCAACATGCCCAGCGGTTGCACGCCCGAACCGGCAGGTCCATCGGTACCCAAAATCACACGGTGCGGGCATTTCAGCTCCAGCGCGGCTTTGGCCGCAGCGATGGCGACTCGCTCATTGCCGTTGTGCACAATTTCAATGGCACGGCTGGACTTCTCGCACAGCTCACACACATGCGCCTCGCTCAATGAAGTGTGTCCACCGTTGATGTGGCCTATCACATCGGCGTCGGCTTCAAGCACCACATCTTTGTCAATCAAGCCTGAGCCAGGGATGGACGGCCCGCCCGTGTGTATGGTGCTTTGGATGCCGTGCTTGCGTGCCCACGCCACCATTTCTTTGGCCTCGTATCCGGCTTTCACCGACCCCAAACCCACTTCGCCCAACAGGGTCACACCAGCGGCGGCGAGTTCGGCGAAGTCGTGCTCGGTCATGCCTTTTTCGATGATGGGCGCACCGGCAATCACTTTCACGCCGCCCGGGCGGAAGTTGCTGAAAGCGCGTTGCGCGGTGATGGCCAAGGCTTTCAAGCCGACGATGTCTTTGGGGCGGCCGGGCAAATGCACCTCACCGGCCGACACCATGGTGGTGACGCCGCCGTTCATGGTGGAGTCAATCCAGCCGATTTGGTTTTGTCTGGGCGTCCAGTCGCCGAACACCGGGTGCACATGGCTGTCGATCAAGCCAGGTGCCACGCAGGTCTGGCGCACATCGATGGTGGTTTTTGCGCCCTCGGTGTCCAGGTCTTTGAAGCGACCCACAGCGGTGATGAGACCATCCACCACCACGATGGTGTCGGCTTGCAAAATCGGTTGGTCGATGTCGCCCGAGAGCAGTAAA
>CANLWQ010000078.1 GCA_947494405.1 Comamonadaceae bacterium
ATGGTTCCACAAGATGGTTTGTGGACATTGCCCACCAAAGAAGGCGCCAAGATGATGTTGGGTGCCAACGGCGGCGTGGAGTGGAGCCCCATGGCCATACACCCCGAAGCACGTCTGGCTTATGCAGCCAACTTGCTGCAACCCATGACCTACCACGTTGAAGCTTCCAAGTACCCCGGCGGCAAGCTGTGGTTGGGCGGTGCGTTCAAAACCATTCCCAGCGAAAAGCAATCCGGTCGTTTGTCTGCGGTCAATATTGACACTGGCAAAGTGGCATGGAAATTTGATACCGATGAGCCTTTGATTGGCGGCGTGTTGGCCACCGCTGGCGACTTGGTGTTCAACGGTGAAGCCAATGGCTTGTTCCGCGCTTTTGACGCTAACAACGGCAAGAAGTTATGGGAATACCAGACTGGCGCCGGCGTGAATGCGCCTGCCGTGTCTTACTCTGTGGGCGGCAAGCAGTATGTTGCCGTAGCTTCGGGTGGTAACAACCAAATTGATGCCAAGCGTGGCAACTCTGTGGTGGTGTTCTCACTTCCCTGAGTGAGTCAGTAGCTCTAAGCCAAAGGCCTGTGGCGCATGCAAGTGCCCTCAGGCCTTTTTTTCTCGATGATGGATGAAGGTATATGAAAACTCTTTTTGCATTGTGTGTTTCAGCCGTGTTAACCATGGTGGGCAGCACAACCTGGGCTGCCGATGAGATACCGCCCAAAGCCGCGACATGTTTGGCTTGCCATGGTGTGAATGGCAACTCGACCATGCCGGGCGTGCCCAGTTTGGCGGCACAAAACGCCCGCTATATCTATTTGCAATTGCGCGACTACCAAGAAGGCCGACGTGACAACCCCATGATGTCGCCCATGGCCGCAGGCCTGAGCCGTGACGAAATGCGCGAATTGGCCACTTATTTTTCGCAACAAAAATTGACGAGTAAAAACTTCAAAGCCGATCCCGACAAAGCCAAATTGGGTTTGGCCAAGGCCAATGAAACTTTGTGTGCCATGTGCCATTTGGGTGAATTCAAAGGCCAAAACGAAATCCCCAAAGTGGCAGGGCAAAACTTCGATTACGTGGTGAGCATGTTGAAAGCCTTTAAAGCCAAGACTCGTACCAACGACGCTGGCAATATGACCAGTGTGGCCAGCACCTTAAGTGATGAGGATATTGAAAACCTAGGCCACTACATTTCAGGCCTCAACTAAAGCACAGATTGGCTCAATGAAAAAAAGGCACCTCAGGTGCCTTTTTTCCTTTTGCTGAAAGCTTACTTGATGCCCGCTGCGTCCTTGAGGGCGGCAGCTTTGTCGGTACGTTCCCAAGTGAAATCGGGCTCAGCACGACCGAAGTGACCATAGGCAGCCGTCTTTTCATAAATGGGGCGCAGCAGGTCCAACATTTGGATGATGCCTTTGGGGCGTAGATCGAAATGCTGCTCTACCAATGCCGCGATCTTGTCGTCGGATATGACGCCTGTCCCGTGGGTATTGACCGTGATGTTCATGGGCTTGGCCACACCAATGGCGTAAGCCACTTGCACCTGGCACATGGTGGCCAAACCTGCCGCCACCACATTTTTAGCCACATAGCGTGCGGCATAGGCGGCAGAGCGGTCTACCTTGGAGGGGTCTTTGCCAGAGAAGGCGCCACCACCGTGGGGGCAAGCGCCGCCATAAGTGTCAACAATGATTTTGCGACCGGTCAAACCGCAATCGCCTTGCGGGCCGCCAATGACAAAACGGCCTGTGGGGTTGATCAGGTAGCGGGTGTCTTTAAGCCACTCTTTAGGCAGTACCGGCTTGATGATTTCCTCAATGATGGCTTCGGTGAACGAGGCCTTCATTTTGGTTTGCGTCTCAGATTGGTCGGGGCTGTGTTGGGTGGACAAAACCACGGTGTCTATGCTGTGCGGCTTGCCATCCACATAACGCATGGTCACTTGGCTTTTGGCGTCGGGGCGCAAAAAAGGCAAACGTCCATCGCGGCGCAACTGCGCTTGGCGCTCGACCAAACGGTGGGCGTAATAAATGGGCGCAGGCATGAGGTCGGGGGTTTCGCGACAGGCGTAACCAAACATCAGGCCTTGGTCGCCAGCGCCAATATTGAGGTGGTCGTCTGACGCATGGTCCACGCCTTGGGCGATATCGTTGGACTGCTTGTCATAGCAGACCATGACCGCGCAACCTTTGTAGTCGATGCCGTACTCGGTGTTGTCGTAACCAATGCGCTTGATGGTGTCGCGAGCAACTTGGATGTAGTCCACATGTGCGTTGGTGGTGATCTCACCGGCCAACACCACCAAACCGGTGTTGGTCAGTGTTTCGGCAGCGACGCGGCTGCGGGGGTCTTGTTTAAAAATGGCATCCAAAATCGCGTCGGAAATTTGATCGGCCACTTTGTCGGGGTGGCCTTCAGAAACGGATTCAGAGGTAAAAAGATAATCGTTCGCCATGTATATGCTCCTTGGGTTGGTTGATGCGTTGCCATCCCAAACGAGTCCGGCGAACGCTTTAGCAGAGGGCTGGAAACCAGCCTACCCTTACGGGTGTGTCGCCCTGCAAGTTGCTTCATTAACTCAGCGACAATGGGTATTCTAATCAAAGTGCTCAAGCCCAGTCTTTGGGCTGATGTACCTACTGCATTTGCCAAACCCATGACCCGCTTGTTTCGCTTACTGGCTTTATTACCCTTGACTTGGATGCAGGCCATGGGTGCTGGCTTGGGTTGGTTGGTGTGGGCACTTTCTCCCGCTTACCGCCGTCAATTTCATCGCCAAGTACTGGCTGCAGGTTTGAGCTGGCCGCAAGTCAAAGGCGCTATAGCTGCCACCGGCATGATGCTGGCCGAGCTGCCTTGGGTGTGGGCGCGTGCCCAAGGCCAATCGGTATTGCCGCGGGTGCAGTGGACGGGTTTGTCGTATTTCGAGTCGGCCATGCAAGCTGGACGTGGCGTGATTTTGTTGTCCCCACATTTGGGTTGCTGGGAAATGGGCGGCCAAGCCTTGGCCGAAAAACTTGGGCCCCAGCATGGCGATTTATTGGCTTTGTACCGGCCACCGCGCAAGGTTTGGCTGCAAGAGGTGGTGGGGTTGTCACGCCAGCGTACCTATTTCCAAACAGCCAGTGCTTCTTTGCGCGGGGTGCGCGCCTTGGTCAAACATTTGCGTGCAGGCGGCTTTACCGCCATCTTGCCCGATCAAGTACCGCCCCAGGGACAAGGCCTGTGGGCGCCTTTTTTTGGCAGGCCGGTCTACACCATGAACTTGCTGCCCAAGCTCGCACAGCAAACCGGTGCGGTGGTGTTGCTGGCTTGGTGTGAGCGCCACCCCGCCGGACAATTCACCTTCCATGTGTTGCCGCCTTGTTTGCAAGCCTTGAACCACCCTCAGACCACGCCCGAGCAAGCTGCGTTGCTGATGAACCAAGCTATTGAGCGCATGGTCTTGTCGCGTCCCGATCAGTACCTGTGGGGCTATGCGCGCGACAAACAACCACGAACAGGCGACTAAGTGATGGGCTTGCTGTGGCGCCTCACCATGCATTTTTTGCGCTTCTTGCCGTTGACCCTGTTGCGGTGGCTGGGCAGCTTGTTCGGCTGGGCGCTGTGGGGCTTGGCCGCCAAGCGTCGCAAAGTGGTGTTGACCAATTTGGCCCTGTGTTTTCCCTCTCTGTCTGCGCCAGAGCGCCATCTTTTGGGTCGCGCGCATATGGTGTTGTTTGCCCAAGCTTGGTTAGACCGCTCGTGGCTTTGGTATGGCAGTCCGGCCTTGGTTGCCAGTCGCTTGCAATTGGTGGGTCAGGTGCAAGATTTGCGGCACATGGATGGCGCGGTTGTGTTTGCGCCGCATTTTGTGGGCTTGGATGCCGGTTGGACGGCGCTGTGTTTGCTGATGCAGCGCCGCTTCACCACCATCTACACCCCGCAACGCTCTGTTGCCATTGACCAGTGGGTACTGAAAGGGCGTCAGCGGTTTGGCCAGCTGCGTTTGTTTCGGCGCGAAGACGGCTTCAAGGCCATCGTCAGCGCTTTGAGACAAGGTGAATTGCTGTACCTCTTGCCCGACATGAATTTTCGTTTGGATGAATCTATTTTTGTGCCGTTTTATGGTGTGCCTGCCGCCACCGTGACATCGCTGCCGCGCTTGGCGCGCTTGGGGCAAGTGCCGGTGGTGCCGGTCACCACCTGCTTGACGCCCAAAGGCTACCAGGTGCAGGTGCATGCCGCTTGGCAAAACTACCCCAGCGACGATGTAGCGGCAGACACCGCTTTGATGAACCAGCGCTTGCAAACCTGGATAGACGCCATGCCCGAACAATATTATTGGGTGCACAAGCGGTTCAAGTCGCGCCCCGAGGGTGAGGTGTCGCTCTACCCCGCAGGCACCGATTAACCCGTCTTTAAAAATGCCGACAAATGTTGGGCGACCAAGTCCGGTTGTTCATGCACCAACCAATGGCTGCCGTCAGCGATGCGCTCTAGCGTTAAGTCGGGAATGTAGTCCTCTAGGCCGTCTATCAGGCCAGGTGGCAAGGCGATGTCTTGCATGCCCCACAGCACCAAAGTGGGTACCAAAATCTGCAACATCGACGCGGGCAGGGTAATGGCGGCAGCGGCGGCGTCCTCAGCGCGCGGTGGGCGCAGGGGAGATGCGCGGTAGTAATTGAGCGCGCCGGTCAGCCCTTGCGACCAGACTTCGCGGTATTGCGCTTTGACTTCTTCAGTCAGCCAGGCATAGGGGCCATCCGCCGCACCCATATTGGTGAAAAAAGCCCATAAGCGGCGGTAATCGTCTTGGGCTAACAACACTTCTGCATCGGGTCGAATCAGAAAATTCATGTAAGCGCTGGCCGCTTGTTGCTCTGTGCTGGCTTGCAATTCACGCAAAAAAGTACCCGTATGTGGTGAGTTGATGATGGCCAGTTTCTGCATCAACTGGGGATGCTGGTTGGCCATGTTCCAAGCCACAGCGCCACCCCAGTCATGGGCCACCAAACAGGCCAAGGGCGCATCGGGCGACAGGGCTTGTTTCAAGGCCACCAAATCTTGCACCAGATATTTAGCCCGGTAAAGAGATGCATCGGTGGGCGAACTCGATCCGGCATAGCCGCGCAAATTGGGTGCCACACACCAGTAGCCGCCATGCTCGGGCGCAGAAAAATGCGCAAGCATCTCATCCCAGACAAAAGCCGCTTCAGGAAAGCCGTGCAAAAAAAGCATCAAAGGGCGGCCCTCAACACCTGCCATGCGGCACTCTAGGGTCATGCCATGCGCCAAGGTGACCGATTGCTTTTTCATTCGACAACGGCGGTGGCGGGGTGGGTCCAATCGAAGAGCTGCATGCTCACCTCTTCGACGCCTTGTTTTTTCAAGGAAGAAAACAAATGCGCTTGGCCGCCACCCGATTGCAATTTGGCAATCGACAAGGCCTTTTGCGCATCGCTGCGGTTGAGTTTGTCAGCCTTGGTGAGCAGCATCAAAAACTGCAGGCCAGTCTCCACCTTGGGGCGAATCACTTCAAGCAAAATTTCATCAAGTTCTGTCAAACCCAAGCGTGGGTCGCACAGCAACACCACGCCCTTGAGGTTGTCCCTTGTCATCAGGTAATTGGCCATCACCCGCTGCCAGCGGACCTTGTCTGCCTTGGGCACAGCAGCGTAGCCGTAGCCGGGTAAATCCGCCAGCACGGCGTCGGTCTGGTTTTGCCGACCCAGCGCAAACAAGTTGATGTGCTGTGTGCGTCCAGGCGTTTTAGAGGCATAGGCCAGTTGTCGTTGCTGCGTCAAAACATTGATGCAAGTGGATTTGCCAGCATTAGAGCGCCCGACAAAGGCAATTTCAGGCTGCTCATAAGCGGGCAAGTGGTGCAACTGGGCCGCAGTGGTTAAAAAGCGGGCGGTATGCAACCAGCCTACAGCCTGTTTGATGCGCTGCGCTTGAGCGTCGTCCAGCGGGGGTGAGCTTGTGGCCAAAGGGTTTCTTCCAGAACGCCCAAAGAGGCGAACAGGGCTGCATTGTAGAATCACCCTCAGTATTTATTACCCCCATATGCCATGACTTTTTTTGCACGCTTACTTATAACGCTGGGCACATTCGCTTCCATCAGCCTGGCCCTTGCCAACGACAAACCCGCAGCGCCTGCTAAAGCCGATACTGCCAAGGGCGGTGCTTTGTATGCTGCGGTTTGCACTTCTTGCCATGGCGCTGATGGCAATTCAGGCGCACCCACCTTCCCCAAACTGGCTCAGCAACACCCTGAGTACATCGTCAAGCAGCTGACTGAATACAAATCAGGCAAGCGCGCCAACGCCATCATGATGGGCTTTGCAGCTGGTTTGAGCGATGTCGATATGCGCAATATTGCCGCCTATGTGGCCAGCAACAGCGCCAAGCCAGGCTTCGCCAAAGACAAAGAACTTGCCACCTTGGGCGAGAAAATTTACCGTGGCGGTATTGCTGACAGACAAATTCCTGCTTGCTCGGGTTGCCACAGCCCCAACGGTGCCGGTATTCCTTCGCAGTACCCACGCCTGTCTGGCCAGCATGCCGAGTACACCGTGTCGCAACTCACCCAGTTCCGTGACGGCATTCGCCTCAACAGCTTGCAAATGGGCCAAGTGGCAGCCAAATTGAATGACAAGGAAATCAAAGCCTTGGCAGACTACATTGCAGGTTTAAACTAAACTTTAGTTTTGATTCATCTGCATCAAGGCTGACATCATGTCAGCCTTTTTTACTTGGAGAAAAGGCTTATGTTGATTCGTACCGCGCCCAGTGAGGCCATCAGCGACTTGCCCAGCGATATCACCGCCAAGTCTGACTATCTCAACCGCCGTCAGTTGATACAGCAAAGCGTGGCCTTGGGTCTGCTTAGTGGAGCTGGGCAAGCTTTTGCGCGTCCCACTGTTGTCGCCCCCGGTAAATTGCCCGCCTTGTCTGCCAAACACGCCGATATGGATGGCGCTTCTGCCAATGATGTGCTCACGGCTTACACCTATGCCAGCACCTACAACAATTTCTACGAGTTTGGTACCGACAAAGCCGATCCCATGCGCAATGCCCACACCCTCAAGACCAAGCCGTGGACGCTAGAGATTGAAGGCTTGGTGAAAAAACCTCTGCGCTTGGGACTGGAAGAGGTGATGAAGTTGGGTGCCATGGAAGAGCGCATTTACCGCATGCGCTGCGTAGAGGGTTGGTCGATGGTGATACCTTGGATTGGTTTTTCTTTGTCCACGCTCATCAAACATGCCGATCCTTTGGGCAGCGCTAAGTTTGTTGAGTTTGTCACCTTGGCTGACCCCAAGACCATGCCTTATGTAGGTTCACGCGTACTGGAATGGCCTTATGTGGAAGGCCTGCGCATGGACGAGGCCATGCATCCTCTAACCTTACTCACGTTTGGCATGTATGGCGAAATTTTGCCCAACCAAAACGGCGCACCGCTGCGCTTGGTGGTGCCTTGGAAATACGGTTTCAAAAACGCGAAAAGCTTGGTCAAGATCAGATTCACCGAAAAACAACCTGCCACCGCTTGGAACAAAGCCGCAGCGCAAGAGTATGGTTTTTATTCCAACGTCAACCCCAATGTGGACCACCCGCGCTGGAGTCAGGCCACCGAGCGGCGCATAGGCGAAGACGGCTTGTTCAATAAAAAGCGCAAAACCTTGATGTTCAATGGTTATGAATCGCAGGTAGCTGCTCTTTATAGCGGCATGGACTTAAGCAAGAATTTTTAATGCCATTGCAGCTTGGCATGAACTGGCGCGCACTTTTGGTGTCGCCTTGGGCCAAGCCTGTTGTTGTGCTGCTGCTGGCGCTGCCCGCAGTCTGGTTGGTGTATGCCGCTTTCAATGATCTCTTGGGGGCCAACCCCGCCGAGGCCTTGACCCGCAGCACCGGCGACTGGACTTTGCGCGGACTGTGCTTGGTGCTGGCCATCACGCCTTTGCGCGTGCTCACAGCCACTCCGGCGCTGCAGCGCTTTAGGCGCATCTTGGGTGTGGGCACCTTTGTCTACGCTTGTTTGCACATGCTTTGCTACGCTTGGTTTGACCAAGGTCTGGATGTGAACGACATCTGGCGCGATATTCTCAAGCGCCCGTTTATTTGGCTGGGCTTTTCCGGCTTGGTTTGCATGCTGCCTATGGCGGCTACGTCTTTCAATGTGGCGATCCGTTACATGGGTGTGAAGCGCTGGCAAATGCTGCACCGACTGGTCTATGCGGCGGCTGTGATGGCCGTTCTGCATTTTTTCTGGATGCGAGCG
>CANLWQ010000079.1 GCA_947494405.1 Comamonadaceae bacterium
CAAGCTGCAAAAATTGGTGGAAGATTTGTATGGCGATCGCCGTGGGGCGCTGGTGGCGATGGACCCTAAAACCGGCGAAGTCTTGAGCTTTGTCAGCAAACCTACTTTCGACCCCAACCAGTTTGTCGAGGGCATTGATGTTGAAAACTGGAAACTGCTTAACGAGTCGCCCGACAAACCCTTGCTCAACCGCGCTTTGCGTGGCACCTACCCGCCAGGCTCGACCTACAAACCCTTTATGTCTTTGGCCGCCTTGCACACGGGCAAACGAACGCCCACCCAAAGCATTTATGACCCTGGTTTTTTCATGTTTGGCGACCACCGGTTTAGGGATGACAAAGAAGGTGGGCACGGCACAGTCGACATGGCCAAATCCATTATTCAATCCTGCGATACCTATTACTACCTGCTTGCCCGCGACATGGGCGTGGACATGATCCACGACGAAATGAAAGCATTTGGATTTGGTCAACTCACGGGTATAGATATTTTGGGTGAGGCGCGGGGCATCTTGCCTTCAACCGATTGGAAACGTCGCAGTTACAAACGCCCTGAACAACAGCGCTGGTACTCGGGTGAAACCATTTCTTTGGGCATAGGGCAGGGCTACAACAGCTTCACCATGCTGCAATTGGCGCAGGCCATGGCAATCTTGGCCAATAACGGGGTGCGCACCAAACCGCATTTGGTCAAAGAGGTGGTCGATGTGGAAACCAGAGTCGCCCAAGCCGTGACGCTAGAGGCCCCCACCCCCTTGGCTTTTCAAGCCGAGCATATCGACCTCATCAAAAAGGCCATGGAGGGCGTGAATATCGAGGGCACATCGGCGTCGAGTTTCTTGGGTGCGACCTACACCAGCGCGGGCAAAACCGGCACAGCCCAGGTCTTCACCATCAAACAAAATGAAAAGTACAACGCCGCCAAGATCGATGAGCGCTTGCGCGACCATGCTTTGTTCATTGCTTATGCGCCAGCCGAAGACCCCAAGGTGGCGCTGGCCATGGTGGTGGAAAACGGCGGTTTTGGTGCCCAAGCCGCTGCACCGATTGCCAGGCGTGTATTTGATTTTTTGTTGCTAGGGCAGTATCCCTCGCTAGAAGATATACAAGCCGTGCGAAATTCACAAGCCACACGCCCGATAGGTAAGCCGCGTCCGGTTGCCAGCGTGCCTTGGCCACCCAAGGCGGTGGTGCCCGAAGCTTTGCCTGCCGACGAACAAGCCCTGCGCTAGCCCATGAAGGCGTCGCGTGTGGTTTTAAGCAGCAAGACCGTCACCACCGCAATGAACAGCCAACGTACATAGGCTGCACCGTGACGCAGCGCCACGCGCGCGCCCACATAGCTGCCGGCGATATTGGCCAAGGCCAGGGGCACAACGATCTGCCACATCACATGGCCTTGCCAGCCCAGCAGCACCAGGGCGGCCGTGTTGCTGGCCAAGTTCAAAACTTTGCTGTGAGCGGAGGCCTGCAAAAAATCAAATCCCAACCAGCGCACCAAGAGAAAGACCAAAAGGCTGCCCGTTCCCGGACCGAAAAAACCGTCATAAAAACCCATCACACCGCCGCACACGCCCATGGCCAGCACTTGGCCTCGACCGTGTAGATGAGGCGTATGGTCTTGACCCAAATGTTTGTGCTTCAAGGTGTACAAAAGCACTGCCAGCAGCAACACCGGCAAGGCTTGGCGCAGCAGTTGGGGAGACAACAGGGTCAGGCAGTAAGCACCCGCCAATGCGCCAAGCAAGGCGCACATCACGCCCATGCGTAAGGCGCGCCATTGCAAGTCGATTTGCCGCTGAAAACGCCAAGCTGCAAACAGGGTGCCCCACACCGAAGCTGACTTGTTGGTGCCCAGCAGCGTGGCAGGCAAAACATTGGGGTAGGCGGCAAACAGTGCGGGCACCAGCACCAAACCGCCGCCGCCCACCGAGGCATCTATAAAACCTGCCAAGGCCGCCGCCAAGATGATGAAGAGGGTATCCATGGCAGGGGTATTGTCTCAGCCCCAAGCAAGGCCAGACGAAAAAAAAGCACTGTTGTGCAGTGCTTTTTTTGTTTATGAGCCACCCCGGTGGGCAGTGACTTTTTTTGGTGTCTCCTCAACCCTCGGCAAGCTCAAAATGTTTGAACTGCGAGTAGTGTGAATGTAGGCCAGTTGGGCCGGCTGTAAGCTAAGGACTTTCCCCAGTGAGCAGCTGCTGTGCTTGGGCTTCCAAAGCCAGCCACTCAGCAGCTTTCTCGGCCAGCATCAGCACTGGGCTGTTGGTGTTGCCACTGGTGATGCTGGGCATGACACTGGCGTCGACCACCCGCAGGCCCTGCACCACGCCACCGCGCCCGTCGCGCACCCGCAGTTCGGGGTCCACTACCGCCAGCGGGTCGTCCAAGCGGCCCATGCGCGCCGTGCCCACAGGATGAAAAATGGTGGTGCCAATGTCACCAGCCAAGCGGGCCAGTTCATCATCCGTTTGAAATTGTCTGCCCGGTTTCCATTCCTCTGGCGAGTACGGAGCCAGCGCGGGTTGCGCGGCGATGTGGCGGGTGATGCGCAAGGAGTCGGCGGCTACCTTGCGGTCTTCGTCAGTTGCCAAATAGTTGGGCGCAATCAGGGGAGCGTCTGCAAAGTTGGCGCTTTGAATCTTCACCGTGCCGCGACTGGTCGGGTTCAAATTGCACACACTGGCAGTGAAGGCGGGAAAGTTGTGCAGCGGCTCGCCAAATGCATCCAAACTCAGAGGCTGCACGTGGTATTCGATATTGGGCCAAGCTTGGCTGGGGTCGCTGCGGGTAAAAGCACCCAGTTGCGAAGGCGCCATGCTCATGGGGCCGCTGCGATGCAGCAGGTACTCCAGACCAATCGCGGCTTTGCCCCACCAGCTGTTGGCCATGGTGTTCAAGGTTTTCACGCCTTGAACTTTAAAAACAGCACGGATTTGCAAATGGTCTTGCAGGTTTTCGCCCACGCCAGGCAGGTCTATCAAGGGCGTGATGCCATGCTGCTGCGCCAGCGCTGCGGGGCCAATGCCAGACAGTTGCAACAACTGCGGTGTGGCGACTGCGCCAGCGCACAAGACCACGGCGTGCTTGGCACTGGCGTGTATGTGCTCTTGCCCATTCCACACGTCTACGCCGCTGCAGCGCTGTTGGCCATTGGGCAAGGTCTCGAGCACCAGCTTGGAGACTTGCGCCGACGTCCACAGCTCGAAGTTGGGACGCGCATAACAAGTGGGTCGCAAAAATGCTTTGGCGGTATTCCAGCGCCAACCGCTTTTTTGGTTCACCTCGAAATAACCCACGCCCTCATTCGAACCGCGGTTGAAGTCATCGCTGGCGGGGATGCCGGCTTGCACCGCGGCTTGGGCAAACGCGTCCAAGATATCCCAGCGCAGGCGTTGCTTTTCAATACGCCATTCACCGCCAGCGTTATGGTGGCGCAGGGTTTGGTGGTAAATGCTTTTGCCTTGCACCAACAACTCGCTTTTCGCACCCTTGGCACCGTGCAAAGCATCGGCGCCCTTGTAATGGTCTTCATGCAACTTGAAGTAAGGCAGGCTGTGTTCCCAACGCCAACGCGCGTCGCCAGTGACCTCAGCCCAATGGTCGTAGTCGCGGGACTGGCCGCGCATGTAAATCATGCCGTTGATGCTTGAGCAACCACCCAGCACCTTGCCGCGTGGGTAGCGCAGGCTGCGCCCGTTCAGGCCATCAGCCGCTTCGGTTTGGTACATCCAATCGGTGCGCGGGTTGCCAATGCAATACAAATAGCCCACGGGGATATGCACCCAGTGGTAGTCATCTTTTCGTCCCGCTTCGATCAGCAGTACACGCTTGGAAGCATCGGCGCTCAAGCGGTTGGCCAGCAGGCAGCCCGCGGTGCCTGCGCCAACGATGATGTAGTCGAACTCGGTGTCGCTCACTTCGAGGTGGGCATGACGAACTCAGCGCCCTTGGGCGTGCTTTCGGGCCAGCGTTGCATGATGGATTTTTGCTTGGTGTAAAAACGCACGCCTTCTTCGCCATAAGCATGCATATCGCCAAACAGGCTGCGCTTCCAGCCGCCAAAGCCGTGCCACGCCATGGGCACGGGAATGGGCACGTTGATGCCGACCATACCCACCTGAATGCGGCGAGAAAACTCACGCGCCACATTGCCGTCGCGGGTGAAGCAACTCACGCCATTGCCAAACTCATGGTCGTTGATGATTTGAACTGCGGTAGCAAAGTCGGGCACGCGCACGCAGGCAAGCACGGGACCAAAGATTTCTTCTTTGTAAATTTTCATGTCGGTTGACACGTGGTCGAACAGCGTGCCGCCCATCCAAAAGCCTTTGTCGCAACCAGCACCGGCTTGTGCGCCGTCAAACACGCGGCCATCCACCAATAACTTTGCGCCCTCTTTCTCGCCTTGCGCTATGTAGCCGGTGATGCGCTGGCGCGCCGCTTCTGTGACGATGGGGCCCATTTCAGCTGCGAGGTTTTCACCATTAAGCACTTTCAAGGCCTTGGTGCGCGCAATCAGCTTAGGCAAGATTTTCTCGGCGACATCGCCGACCAACACCGCCACGCTGATGGCCATGCAGCGCTCTCCAGCCGAACCGTAAGCAGCACCGATCAAGGCGTCCACCACTTGATCGAGGTCGGCGTCGGGCATGACCACCATATGGTTTTTCGCGCCGCCCAAGGCCTGTACGCGTTTGCCGTGATGGGCACCCGTCTCATAAATAGAGTTGGCAATCGGTGTGGAGCCCACGAAGCTGATAGCCTTCACATCGGGGTGCACCAAGAGCGCGTCCACGGCTTCTTTATCGCCTTGCACCACATTGAACACGCCATCGGGCAAACCGGCTTGTTTGAGTAAGTCGGCCATCATCAACGCTGGCGTGGGGTCTATGGGGCTGGGCTTCAACACAAAAGTGTTGCCAGCCGCAATGGCCACCGGAAACATCCACATGGGCACCATCACGGGAAAGTTAAATGGTGTGATGCCGGCCACCACACCTAAGGGCTGGCGCAGTGTCCAGTTGTCTATGCCGGTGGACACTTGCTCGGTGAAGTCGCCCTTGAGTAACTGCGGTATGCCGGTGGCGAATTCCACAATGTCGATGCCGCGCGCCACTTCGCCTTGGGCGTCGGTGAACACCTTGCCGTGCTCGGCGGTGATGGCGTGGGCCAGCGCGTCTTTGTGCAGGTTGAGCAACTCCAAAAACTTAAACATCACGCGGGCGCGACGCAGAGGAGGCGCATCTGCCCAAGAGGGAAAAGCAGCTTGCGCTGCAGCCACGGCTTGCGCCACATCGGCGCTGTTGGCCAGAGCAACTTGCGCTGTCACGGCGCCCGTGGCGGGGTTGGTCACCGCTTGGTGACGGCTTGAAGTGCCTGTGGTTTGTGTGCCGTTGATGTAGTGGCCAATATGGGTTGTGCTCATGCGTGTCTCTTTGTCTGTAGAGGGTTTATTATCTGAACTTGTTTAAAGGCCTTGCGCTAGCACCGGAAACAGCTTGTGCAAGCCATCGGCCATGACTTCTACAGCCAAGGCGGCCAAGATCAAACCCATGAGGCGGGTCATGACGTTGATGCCGGTTTTGCCCATCACTCGCGCAATCGGTGCCGCCATGGCAAAGCAGACAGCGGTGGCCAAGGCAATCACCACCCCATAACTCACCAAGCTGCCCAGTTGCAACAAGGTTTTGGCCTTGTCTGCGTAAATCACCACGGTCGACATGGTGGCGGGGCCGGTGAGCAGTGGAATCGCCAAGGGCACGACAGCGATGCTCGCACCCACCGTTGCGCGGGCTTCTGCGTCGTGCACTTCGTCGGCATTGGCGCGTGCTTCGGCCGGCTGGGCATTCAGCATGGACAAAGCCGAACTCAGCAACAACATGCCACCACCTACCTGAAAGCTCGCCAATGAAATCCCAAAAAACGCCAAGATCTGCAAACCCAGCAGGGCGCTGATGGCAATCACCACAAAGGTGGTGAAACTCGACACCAAAATTGTTCGCTGGCGTTGCGCCTTGGTAAAGCCTTGGGTGAAATGAATGAAAAACGGCACGCAAGCCAAGGGATTGACCACGGCCAACAAAGTAATCAGGGGCTTGAACTCCAGTTCCACTAAGCGCTTTCAGGTGTAGCGGGGTGGCGGCGTCTGAACATGCCCCAGCCTTCCATGTGCAAAACCTTATCGCCATGTTGGTTGAACATTTCCCAAAGATTGCGCGTCATGCCCACATCGGGGCGGCGACCCATGGGCTTGGTATCCAGCACCGTGGTTTGCAGCCGCAAGGTGTCGTTCGGATAAACCGGCTTGGTCCATTTGATGTTCTCCAGGCCTGGCGAGCCCAAGCTTGCGGTTTCATGCAAGAAATTGGTCACCATCAAGCGCATGGCCATGGAGCAGGTATGCCAACCGCTGGCGCACAAACCGCCAAACATGGATGCTTTGCCACCCTCATCATCAAGATGAAAAGGCTGGGGGTCAAATTGGCTGGCAAAGGCAATGATTTCTTCGCGTGTGGGTGTGATGTACCCCAAGTCACGCACCTCGCCTACAGAAAAATCTTCCCAATACAAACGAATCGTCGACATCAGCGACCCCCGCCCACGTCGATAGTCGTGCCGGTGACGTAAGAGGCCGCATCACTGAGCAACCACACAATCGCCTCAGCCACTTCGGTGGCGGTACCCGGGCGCTGCATGGGTACTTGGTGCGCGAGTTGGTTGGCCCGGTCAGGGATGCCGCCGCTGGCATGGATGTCGGTCAATATCAGGCCTGGGCGAACCGCATTCACCCGTATGCCCTCAGTGGCGACTTCTTTGGCCAAGCCAACGGTCAAGGTGTCAATCGCGCCCTTGCTGGCGGCGTAGTCCACATACTGACCCGGCGCACCCAGTGTGGCGGCCACGCTGCTGAGGTTGACGATGCTGCCCCCCTTGCCGCCATGCGCGGTACTCATGCGCAACACAGCTTGCTTGGCGCAGGCGAAAGAGCCCAAGACATTGATACGCATGATGCGTTCCAAGCGCTCCCATGAGGTGGTGTCAACCCGCGCGGTCACATCCAACACCCCGGCGTTGTTCACCAAGCCACCCAGCACGCCCATGTCTTTGTCGATGCTTTGAAACAAACGCTCAATATCGGCCTCTATGCCCACATCGGCTTGAAAAGCCTGCGCTTGCCCACCTTTGGCACGAATCTCTTGCACCACATGCGCAGCGGCTTGGGCGTCGCGGGTGTAATTCACCGCCACGGCCCAACCTTGCTTGGCGGCAAGTACCGCAGTGGCAGCACCAATACCGCGACTGGCGCCGGTGATGAGTAAGACGGGTGACATGGGGACAGTCTCCAAGGTGGGTCTACACAAAATAGTAGGATGATTACCCGTATGGCATTTTGCCAAGCTTAAAAAGATAACACGATTTGACCCACCCTTGAGCCCTGTCATCGATTACTACTTGGCTCCGCAAAGCCCTTGGACCTACTTTGGTCATGCCCGATTGGTGCAAATGGCCCACCAAGCCGGTGCAACTGTGCGCATCATGCCGGTGGATTTGGGCGGGCAGATTTTTCCCGCCACCGGTGGCTTGCCCGTGGGCCAACGCCCGCCGCAGCGCCAAGCCTATCGCATGGTCGAGTTGCAGCGCTTTAGCCATTTCTTGCAAATGCCCTTGAACTTGAAGCCCCAGTTTTTTCCGGTGGCAGGCGACGATGCGGCGCGTTTGATCATTGCGGTAGATCAACACGATGGCGTTGATGCTGCGCTCAAGGTGTGCGGCGCGGTCTTGGCTGCGGTGTGGGTGCAAGAGCGCGACATTGCCAACGCCAGTGTGTTGCAAGACATATTGCGTGAGCAAGGTATTGCCGCCGACCGATGGACGGCCGCGCAGGCGCCCGCCGCGCAAGACGCTTACATGGCCTATACCCGCCAAGCTCTGGATGCAGGCATTTTTGGCGCGCCCAGTTTCGTGGTGGATGGCGAGATTTTTTGGGGCCAAGACCGACTTGAATTTTTACAACGCCGCTTGCAAGCGGCTTAAGCCAAGGAAAAACAAAGATGGGACATTTTGTTCAATTGCGCGCCGCCGATGGCTTTGAATCACAAGCCTATATTGCCCAACCCAAGACCGAGCCGCGTGGCGCGATTGTG
>CANLWQ010000080.1 GCA_947494405.1 Comamonadaceae bacterium
AGCAAGGCCACACGCGCTTCCAAGTCGGCCAAATCTTGCGCAGTGGGCAACCCCATGCTCTTCAAGGCCTTGGCCACCCGTTCCTCAAAAACATGTTCCAGCTTGTCAATCTGCCCGTTAGCGCTTGCACCCATTTGGCTAGCTAAATGACTCATTTTTTCAGCGGCTTGGGCTAATTTGGTTTGGGCTTGTTGGGTGGTTTGTTGCAGTGGAGACCCTTCTTTGACCAGGTTCTCGTAAACCTTGCTGCCCTCTTCTTGCGCCTTGGCAATGGCCCCTAAACCTGCCTGCCAAATTTGCTGGGCCGAGTCTTTCATTTGCTGACTCATGTGTTGAGGATCAAATTCGGGTGGGGTGCTGGCCATGGCTGCTCCTGAGAATAGGTAAAATTCATCATAAACTATTGAAACACTTACATCTGTACTAAAACAAACTTAGGCAAAACAATAAAGCTCAAAAAATTGTCATATAAACAAGAATAAACCTAAATTATGTTGTGGTACGCCGTTCATTCCCGCCCCAAGCAAGAAATACGCGCTTTAGAAAACCTGCAAAACCAAGGTTTTGAGACGTGGTTGCCCATGCTCACGATTGAAAAGTTGCGCCGCGGCCGACTCGCCGAAGTCACCGAACCCATGTTCAGCCGCTATTTGTTCATACGCTTGGACACCGAGCACACCAACTGGGCGCCCATACGTTCCACCTTGGGCGTGAGCCGTTTGGTGAGTTTTGGCAACCGGCCTGCGCCTATTGCTGACAATTTAATTCAGGCCTTGCAACAATTGCCCGACCGAGCCCCCGAGCGACTGCTGCAACCTGGCCAAACCATTCGCATGATTGGCGGTCCTTTGAAAGGCTTGGAGGCTGTTTACCAGCAGGCCGATGGCGAGTTGCGCGCCATGGTGTTGGTCGATTTAATGAGCAAACAGCACAGCGTCTTGGTGGAAATGCAGCATTTGTTACCCGCCACCATCTGATCATGAATACCTATGCGCAGCATGTGGCGATCATCATGGATGGCAACGGGCGCTGGGCTAAACAGCGCTTGATGCCGCGCACCGTTGGCCATGCACGGGGTGCCGCCAATGTGCGCCATATCGTCAAAGCCGCCAACGCCATGGGTTTGCGCTACCTCACGTTGTTTGCATTCAGCTCGGAAAATTGGCTTCGCCCCCCGGATGAAGTCTCGGCGCTGATGGGCTTGTTTTTGCAATACCTCGAATCCGAAGTCGCTGAAATGAAAGCCGTGGGCATTCGGCTGCGCGTGATTGGCGACCGCAGCGCGTTTGCGCCCATGTTGCAGTCGCGCATAGACCAAGCCGAACAGGAAACCGCTGAAAACACGGGCTTGAACTTGACCATTGCAGCCAATTACGGTGGGCAGTGGGATGTGCTGACAGCCATGCGTGCTTGGCAGGCCGCACATCCCGATCGGTCTTTGCAAGACCTCGATGCCCAAGCCTTGTCTTTGCATTTAAGTACCGCCGATTTACCCGACCCCGAATTGCTGATTCGCACAGGGGGTGAGTCCCGCATCAGCAATTTTTTGCTTTGGCAAACCGCCTACACCGAGTTGTATTTCACTGATTTGCATTGGCCCGATTTTGATACCGCCGCCTTGGGCAAAGCCTTGACTTGGTATGCACAGCGTGTGCGCCGTTTTGGTCGCACCGATGAACAAGTGTTGAATGCCTCAGCGGTCAGCCATGTCCCCACGCCAGACCTTGGTATCAAAAAAGACGTCAAGATAGGCTAATATCTCATTTGCAGGCAAATAGCCACATTAGTTTCGAGCGCCTGCAGCTCGCCCGGGCATTGTGTGCCCCATTTCTTAGTTTTAAACACATCACCGACAGGCCTACCTAGATGAAGAACGAAAACCGCGCACCGCATACTCGCAAGGACAATGCACAAACTCGCAGTGGTCGTTGCATTGCCTTGATTGACAGCAATTACATGGCTTGGTTGCTCAAGCAAAGCACAGACACCGATGCCGACGCTGAGTCTGAAGCCGAGATCTATAACCGCCAAGCCTTGATTCCTACCTTGGTGCAAACTTTGAAACAAGCAGGTTTGGCATTGGATGTGCAACGCGTGTATTGGTATACCGACAACCCAGACAGCCAGTTTCCCCAAGACCAAATCGTGCGTGTGCTCGACGTCACCAGTGGCGAGCCCAGTGAAGTGGCGTTCAGCGCCATGTCTGCAGACATTGCCCGCTTGTCTGAGCGTAAGGCCTGCGAGCATTTGCTGATTGCCAGCGATGATGATCGCTTGACCGCCAGCATCGATGAAGCCCAGCTTCACGGTTTGAATGTGTATTTGTTGGCCGATGAGTCGGCCCGCCACATGGACCAACTCATCAACGAAGACCCCGCTTGGTGTCGCTTGTTGGCGCAAGCAGACCGCCGAGTTTTGTTGATACCCCAAGCCACCCGCGAGTTAACTGCCCAGCCGCGCGCGGCGGCGGCCCCTGCGGCAACCCATGACCCCGAGTTGGTGCGTACCAAGCTGCAAGAAGTGGTCGATGGTTGGTGGAACGATGAACCGGAAGATTTGCGCGAAGATTTGCGCGACGAATTGCGTGGCAGCCATGGCATTCCGCAAGAGGTTGATCGCCACATGCTGCTGCGTGTGCGCCGCGCCCTCGATAGACCTTTGAGCTTTCCCGAGAAAAAAATCTTGCGTGAAATGGTGCGCAACAAGGTTTTGGGTGTCACCGAAGAAAGCTTGCCTGCATGACCATTTTGGTGACCGGCGGCGCTGGTTTCATTGGCAGCAATTTTGTCCATACCTGGTTGGCTCAGCACGATGAAGTGCTGGTCAATCTGGACAAACTCACCTATGCCGGCAACCTGCGCAATTTGCAGTCGCTCGCAGGTGACCGCCGACACCATTTTGTGCAAGGCGATATTGGCGACACCACGCTGGTGAGTCAGTTGCTGGCCACGCACCAGCCCCGCGCGGTTTTGCATTTCGCTGCCGAGTCGCATGTGGACCGCTCGATTCACGGCCCCATGGACTTTATACAAACCAATGTGGTGGGAAGCTTTCAGTTGCTGGAATCGGTGCGGGCGTATTGGTCTGGCTTAGACCAAGCAGCCAAGCAAGATTTTCGGTTTTTGCATGTCAGCACCGACGAGGTGTATGGCAGTTTGGCGGCCGATGCGCCAGCTTTTAGCGAAACCCATGCATATGAGCCCAACAGTCCTTATTCGGCCAGCAAGGCGGCCTCTGATCATTTGGTCAGAGCGTGGCACCACACTTACGGCTTACCGGTGCTCACCACCAACTGCTCGAACAACTATGGGCCTTATCACTTCCCTGAAAAACTCATTCCGCTGGTGATCCACAATGCCTTGGCTGGCAAGCCTCTGCCGATTTATGGCGATGGAATGCAGGTGCGCGATTGGTTGTATGTCGAAGACCATTGCAGGGCCATCATGCGGGTGCTGCAAGACGGTCGCTTGGGTGAAACCTATAACGTTGGCGGCTGGAATGAAAAGCCCAATATCGAGGTGGTGCGCACACTTTGCGCCCTGCTTGATGAATTGCAGCCCCGCGCCGATGGGCAGTCTTACGCCACGCAAATGACTTTTGTCAAAGACCGCCCAGGGCATGACCGCCGCTATGCGATTGATGCGCGCAAATTGGAGCGCGAACTGGGTTGGCGACCACTTGAAACTTTCGAGACGGGTTTGCGTAAAACTGTTCAGTGGTATCTGAAGCATGGCGATTGGGTTGAGGAAGTCACCAGCGGCAGCTACCGTGCATGGATAGGCCAAAACTATGGCAGCGGATGGCGTTGTGCTCTTCGGGGCAGACGGTCAGTTAGGCCATGCTTTGCAAGCCGAGTTGCCCGCTTTAGGGCGGCTTATTCCCTTGACACTGAACGATGTGGATATTGCCGATGCCCAGGCTTTAAGAGCCATCATTCGACAGCATGCGCCGCGCTACATCATCAATGCTGCTGCTTACACCGCTGTCGACAAAGCAGAGACTGAGCCCTTGCTGGCCCACGCCATCAATGCAGCGGCGCCTGGCATCATGGCCGAAGAAGCCAAAACCCTTGGCGCGACACTGGTTCATTACTCTACCGACTATGTGTTTAATGGGCGTTCAAACCAGCCTTACCAAGAAAGCGATGCCACCGATCCTTTGTCGGTGTATGGGCGAACCAAGCGCGATGGCGATCTCGCTGTGATGGCGCAAGCCGGGGCTTTCTTCATTTTCCGCAGCTCTTGGGTGGTGGGTGCGCACGGCGGCAATTTTTTGAAAACCATGTTGCGTTTGGCCCAGGAGCGCGACAGTTTGTCGGTGGTGGCCGATCAGCACGGCGTGCCCACATCGGCGCGTTGGATGGCGCAGGTTACTCGCGAGGTATTACAGCGTCCCGACCATGCCTCGCACAGCAGTTTGTTTCATTTAAGCAATGCGGGTCAAACCACTTGGCATGGTTATGCGCAGTATGTGCTGACCCAAGCCGCGCGCATAGGTTGGTCTCTCAAAGTCCAAGCCGAGCAGGTCAAAGCCATTGCTACCTCAGACTATCCCCTGCCCGCAGCGCGACCAGCCAACTCCCTGTTGGATACGCGATCAGTTCAGCAAAAGTTGGGTTTGACTATTCCCACTTGGCAAACTGGGGTGGACGAGGTTTTGGCCGCCTTATGGGCCCAGCACACTTCATAGTTTCAGCGCTTAACGCCAATACTTCCATTCAACGCCGATTTGTAAGCGCCGGTTAATCGGTTCATAAAATTGACCTGGCTTGCCAGAGAGGAAACCATTGACTTTGTCAGAGTCGTCCACCCATGTCCAACGGACATAAGGTGAATAAATACCGCTGGCGGTGCTGTAATCTAGCTGGGATTGAAGATATATCCCTGTATGTTGGGTGTTATTGAGGTCAGTATATGTTTTGGCATTCACTTGAGAAAGTTTGGAAACATGTTTGCCAAGTAATAAAACCCCTGCATCAATCCGCACCGATTTAACGGCTCCAAAAGCGCTCCAATTTTCCCCACTTTCGGTAAAACGAAAAGGCAGCCAAAACTGGGTAGATTGGCGCTCATAGCCACCATTGCCTGTGCTGGTGGTGCCTTGCAAATAATTGGAATGGGTATAAAAACCCAGTCCATAAGAGATAGTCGGCCATCGTGTTGAGCGCCATAAAACACGCCAACGGGTTTCAAGATTGGGCACGTTTTTCTTGGTGCCAGTGCCATCGCTGCTGTATTTTTGTAGCCCCACCAGCGCATCGACTTCTAACTGTGCCTGTTGCAAACCTTCGATCGGACGACTGCGCCAATGCAAGCCTATTTCAGGCCCCACCAGTTGCATGGATGGCTCGGCATAACGCTGCGCGCCCAAGCTGTAACTCCACATACCCAAAGGTGCAGGCGCGGTTTGGCTCATGGCCATGCAAGGGGTGAATAAAAACAAACAAGCCAGTCGGGTCTTCATACAGTTAAATTGAGGTTATTTATTCCATATATTAACAGCGGCAAAAAAACCGCCATCGTTTTCACGCATGGCGGCAAGAACAGTAATAAAAAAATTATTCTGCGGCTTTGATTTCTGCGGAGGCCAAAGTGCCCGCAGCGTGCAAAGCTTGTACCCATTGCGGCATGCGGCCGCGACCGGTCCAGGTATTTTCTGGGTGGGCAGGATCACGGTATTTTGGCGCTACTTTTTTTCCAGCGGTGGAGCGTTTTGCATTACTTGTCTTGGCCGCACCTGATTTGGCGGCAGGTTTGACTTTGCCTTTGACGCCCATGGCTTGGGCAATTTGAGCTGCAGTCAAGCCCGCACTGTGCGCAATTTGAACAATTTGCGCCAAGGCTTTATCGTGACCACGCAACATCAAACGTTGTTCTTCTTTTTCCAATTTGATTCTGGCGGCGCGGATTTTTTCGAGTTGGGTGGTGGGGCTGGTACGTGCCATGAATATCTCCTGATATTTAAAAAATGAACAGTTATTATCTTCGAAATATTAATAAAGACAATATTTATTCACTTTCTATTTTAATATGAATGTAGATTCAAAATTTGAATCAACTGATATTCAAAGCGGTAGCGACCAAACAGGTGCATCTGGCGGGCCAATACGGCACAATCAGCCCAACTTTGTGAATTAACCCCATGGCGCACTCATCCACACCCTCCCTAGCCCTTAGCGACCAAGCCGATATATTGGCCCGCGCACTGCCCTATATACGCAAGTTCCACGGCAAAACCTTGGTCATCAAATACGGTGGTAACGCCATGACAGATCCGCTTTTGCAAGCGGGTTTCGCTCAAGATGTGGTGTTGCTGAAATTGGTGGGCATGAATCCGGTGGTGGTGCACGGCGGTGGACCGCAAATTGAAAACGCTTTGCAGCGCTTGGGCAAAAAAGGCGAATTCATTCAAGGCATGCGGGTGACCGATGCGGAAACCATGGAAGTGGTTGAGTGGGTGCTGGCCGGCGAGGTGCAGCAAGACATTGTGGGCTTGATCAACCAAGCGGGTGGCAAAGCGGTGGGTCTGACCGGTCGCGATGGCGGCATGATTCGCGCGCGCCAACTCAAGATGCACGACGCCCAAGACCCCAGCAAAGAATACGATGTGGGGCAGGTGGGTGACATCGTCAGCATTGACCCCAGCGTGGTCAAAGCCTTGCAAGACGACGCCTTTATTCCGGTCATCAGCCCCATTGGTTTTGGCGAAATGAACGAGAGCTACAACATCAATGCCGACTTGGTGGCCTCCAAGCTCGCCACCGTGTTGAAAGCTGAAAAGTTGGTGCTGCTCACCAACACCGAAGGCGTGCTCGACAAATCGGGCAAGCTGCTGGGTGATTTAAGCGCCAGGCAAATCGACGCTTTGTTTGCCGATGGCACCTTAAGTGGCGGCATGTTGCCCAAAATAAGCGGGGCGTTGGACGCCGCCAAAAGCGGTGTCAACTCGGTGCACATCATTGACGGACGGGTACCTCACGCTTTGTTGCTGGAAATTCTCACCGATCAAGCTTTTGGTACCTTGATACGTTCGCACTGACTTCTAAGGAGTGTTCGATGGCCACCGCGCAAACCAGCAGCATGTCCTCTGATGCCCAGGCCTCGCCACGCAAGCGGCCCAAGCCCGGCGAGCGTCGAATTCAAATACTGCAAACCTTGGCGGCCATGCTCGAGCAGCCTGGGGCGGAGCGCATCACCACGGCTGCGTTGGCCGCGCGCCTAGAAGTGTCTGAGGCGGCGCTTTACCGGCATTTCGCCAGCAAGGCGCAAATGTTCGAAGGCCTGATCGAGTTCATCGAAACCAGTATTTTCAGTTTGCTCAACCAAATTGCCGACAGCCAAGATGGCTCGGTGCAAAAAGCGCGTCACATGGTGACGGTGTTGCTGCAGTTTGCCCAGCGCAACCCCGGCATGGCGAGGGTCATGGTGGGCGACGCCTTGGTGTTTGAAAACGACCGCCTAGAGCAGCGCATGAACCAGTTTTTTGATCGCTTTGAATCCAGCTTGCGGCAAGTGTTGCGCGAACAAGCGCAGGCGCAAGCTTCACTCACACCCACTGTGGACGCCAATGTGCAGGCCTCGGTGTTGGTGTCGTTTGTGGTGGGACGCTTGCAGCGCTTTGCGCGCAGCGGCTATAAGCGTTTGCCTACCGAGCATTTAGACGCCAGTTTGGTGCTCATCACATAACTGCGCCAAGCTGCCAAGGCACAAACTCGTTTTGCCCATAGCCGTGGCTCTCGCTTTTGCTGGGATGGCCTGAAGCGCAAGCAAGTATGGCTTGAAATATCTCCTCGCCCTTGGCTTGTACCGTACTTTCGCCATCCACAATGTCCCCGCAGTTGATGTCAATGTCATCGGCTTGGCGTTGCCACAAAGCGCTGTTGGTGGCGAGTTTGAGGCTAGGCGCTGGCGCGCAGCCATAGGCGGACCCACGGCCAGTGGTGAAGCAAATCAGGTTGGCCCCGCCCGCCACCTGGCCGGTGGCGCTGACCGGGTCGTAGCCCGGCGTGTCCATATAAACAAAACCATGGGCACTGATTTTTTCCGCGTATTCATACACCGCTTGCAAATTGCTGGTGCCGCCTTTGGCCACCGCGCCCAATGATTTTTCCAAAATCGTGGTGAGTCCACCGGC
>CANLWQ010000081.1 GCA_947494405.1 Comamonadaceae bacterium
CTGGAACAAACACCCACTCACCCTGTTTGACAGGGGAAGCCGCAGGGGCATGCTTGACCACACCCACTGTTTCATAGCCAGGCACCAAGGGATAGGCCAAGCCAGGAAAGGCTGGCATGGTGCCCGTCCAGAGCAAGCGCTCTGTACCCGTGCTGATGCCGCTGTAAGCGACCTCAACAACAAGGTCTTCTGCACCCGGTTCGCGCAGGTCAAGAAGCTTGACCGACAACTCACGGGGGGCATCAAAAACAATGGCTTGGGCTTTCATGCTTTGTATTCTTATGTTGACGTAGCATTGTGTCAACTTGTATTGACGTTTTTACTTAAAAACTAGGGAAAACACTTAATTTTTTTGCGCCAGCAGCAGACGGGTATGCAATGGCATGGGGTTAGCGACATCCACCACACGGGAAAAACCGGCTTCAGAGATCAGGCTTTTCAGCTCTTGGGGGGTGCGTAGTCGCCCAGACCCCATGGCCAACAAATAAAAGTGGAAATAGGCATCCCCCATGGAATGGGCACCTGAAGCCTCTGCCATGGGTTCGGCCAGCAACAACATGCCGCCTGCGGGCAAGGCTTGGTAAATAGATTTCAGCAATGCTTTGACGGTGGCATCGGGGTGATCATGGGCCACCCGCACCAAAGTGACCAAATCGGCCCCCTTGGGCAAAGGGTCGCTGATGAAACTGCCACCCAGCGCGCTGGCTCTGCCCCCCAAGCCATTGGCTTGGAAGCGAGCGTTTGCCAAAGCCGCCACCGGAGGCAGGTCGAACAGCATCAATTGCAAATCGGTGTGCTGCTGAGCCAAGGCAGTGATCCAACCGCCTTGCCCTCCGCCCACATCCATCACGCAGCGATGCCGAGAAAAGTCGTAAGACGCCAATAATTCTTCGATGACAAAGCGCTGCGAAGTCGACATCAGCTCGGAATAGCGCGCCACTTTGTCGGTTTCCCATGTTGGCGGTTTATCGCCATTCATATAAGGCCAATAGGCTTGCATATGCGGTTGAATTTCGTCGCGCAGCAAAGCCACGGTGTCGCGCATATCGTCAAACAACACCGCGTTGTGCTCAATCATCAGCCGCAAACCCACATCCGCGGCCACAGGCGCACCCAATGCGCCAAGGCCATAGAGGTTTGGCCCGCGTAACTCAAGTAAACGCAAGGAGACCGCGGCATGCAGCAAACGCTGCAAAGCTGGCGCGCTGATCTCGCACGCTTGGGCCAGTTGGTGCAAAGTTTGCGGACCTTCGCGCAGCTTCTCCAGCAGACTCAAGCGCACACAAGACAACAGCACCTGCGAATGCACAAAGCCCGCCATTAAATTAAAAAGTTGAGAAGCGCGCCGGCGTGTGATCCATCGGGTGATCGGGTTGCTTATCGCCCAGCGGTAAAACCCAGGCGCGGTCATCCACGCATCTATTCGCTTGTCTAACTGGTTACGCCAGCTGGGGCGGGACTCGCCCGAATGCTTACCCGCCTTGGCGAGATCGAGACTCTTTGGGGTCATCGCTGACCTGTATCAGGCGTTGGCCCGGTGCTTGACTGCCGTGCCCTTTTGCTGAATCTGCTCATAGGCCGACGGAGGCACCAAGCGCTCGGACTCCATGCGCACCAATTGCTGCATGGCTTGGCGGTTGGCGCAAGCAGGTACAGAGTGAACGGCTGCATCCATCAACTTTTGAAAATACGCCAAAGCACCTGCCAGCCCCAAATCGGCAGCAGCGCTGGGTCGACCGTGCTGCGCGTCTTGGCCCACAGGTTTGCCCAAGGTGTCTGCGCTTCCCATGACATCGCGAATATCGTCCGCCACTTGGTAGGCCTCGCCCAAGGCCTCGCCCAGTGAGCGCCAAGCGTTGGGATTGACCCCGGCGGCCTGCGCGCCGGCACAAGTAGCCGCCACAAACAAAGCGCCGGTTTTGGCGCGTTGGTATTGGCTTAAGGCGACCTTGGTTTCACATTCCCAGGCTTGGCCCGCCACAATGCCATCGGGCGCGCCCACACCATCGCTGATGGTGCAGATCAGATCCACCAAACGCGAGGGATGAACACGACCGGCGCGCGCCAACACTTGGTATGCCATGACGATCAAGCCGTCGCCTGTGAGCAAGGCCAAAGGCTCGCCGTATTGCTTGTGCACAGTGATTTGCCCCCGACGAATATCGGCATCGTCAAAGCAAGGCATATCGTCGTGAACCAAGGAGGCGCAATGCATAAGCTCAATCGCCACCGCCGCAGCATCGGATAAAGCCGGCGCATCGTCGCCACAAGCCTTGGCAACAGCCAAGCACAGCTGCGGGCGAATTCGCGCACCGCCTGGAAACACCGCGTGGCGCATGGCCGACATCAAACGCGGCGGGGCACTGAGGGACTGAATATGGGAAAAGTGCAGCTCTAGCGCGGCTTCTATGCGTTGTGGCATGCTCATTGGAAACCCCAAGTTTGACGTGGCAACCATCGCCTTGGACCAACCAAGCGACATCCACAGTGTCAATTTAACATGACACTACGAATTGTCAATCATCGTTTTACCAGGGGCTTATCCTAGGGGGCTGACACCAAATAACCAAACATGGCCGTGTGAAAGCAAAATTGACCACACCACCACGCCTATGCCAACAGCCCGCCATGTGGCGGCAGCGGACACCTCGGGTACGACCAATGTGCCAGCCTCCTCACTCGCCGCAGCTGCCAATCGGTCACGTTTGCGCGCAGCACGAAAATCAAGAACCGACCACAACAAAAAAGCGCCAAACAGCACCACATCGGCCACTCGCGGGTTGGCCAGCAAATGCGCCAATGCCCAGACCTTGACCGATAACACCATGGGGTGATGCAGCTTGGCCTTGATGGCATTGCGCGGCGCATGGGCGCAAGCCAGCAACACCAAAGACAGCAACATCAGCAAGGCCGCAACATGCTTGACCCACACGGGCGGCATCCACAACGCGGGGCTGTCCCAACGCACTTGATCGAAACCATAGATCAGCAAACCAAAACCCAGCAAAGACACCAAGGTGTAAACGCCTTTGTAGGCTTTTTCGCCCAATCGCTCTAGGACGCCTTGGCGCCAGTTTTCAGCAAAGATGCGGGTGGAATGCGCGCCTAAAAAAAGCACCAATCCCAAAATCAGCAAAGCCATGGTTTATTCCTTCACTCAGTGTTGACGATGTAACACCCAATCCGTCAAAGCCCGCAAGGCCTGGGTATTGGGCAACGCGCTTTTAATCAAAGCGGATTGGGCTTGCTCGGCCAAATCTTTGGCCTCTTGGCGCGCGCCCGCCAAGCCCAGCAAAGACACATAGGTAGGTTTGTTGTCAGCCGCATCTTTGCCAGCGGTTTTGCCCAGCACGGCTGAATTTGCGGTGACATCCAAAATATCGTCCACCACCTGAAACGCCACGCCCATGGCTTGCGCAAAGACATGAAGCGCTTCATAGGCCCGCGCAGACGCGTCGCCACACAGCGCACCCATCAACACACTGGTTTCCAACAAAGCGCCGGTTTTGCAGCGGTGCATATGTCGCAAGGCCTCTGCGTCTAGAGCCACGCCCACGCTGGCCAGATCAATTGCTTGACCGCCCGCCATGCCCGCGTGACCGGCACCGCGTGCCAATAAAGCGCACAACTTGGTTTGAACCGCGTCAGGAATATCGCTGTCGTCGGGGGTGATCAACTCAAACGCCAATGATTGCAAAGCGTCGCCCGCCAACAAAGCCTGGGCCTGACCAAACTTCACATGCACAGTGGGCTTGCCTCGGCGCAGCACATCGTTGTCCATGCACGGCATATCGTCATGCACCAAGCTGTAGGCATGAATCAGCTCGACGGCGCAAGCCGCGCGCATCGCTGCGTCTTCCATCCATCCGGCTTGCTGACCGGCAGCGCTGGCCTCCATGCTGGCCAACACCAGCAGCGGACGCAAGCGTTTACCGCCATCCAACACCGCGTAACGCATGGCGTCGCCCAAACCCGCAGGCGCGTAAGCGGGCACGTTGTCGTCCAAGGCGAGCTCGATAGCGGCCAAGTGGGTTTGGCTCCATTGGTTGAAATTGAATGCCTTCATTCGCTGCCACTCCACTGTTTCAAGTTGCCCGCTTCCAACACTTTGATTTGCGCTTCTACCGCCTGCAATTGTTCGCGGCAGTGGTTAAGCAAAAAAGCGCCACGCTGGTAGGTTTGTAAAAGTTGCGCCAATGGCAATTGGCCCGATTCCATGTGCGCGACCAATGACTCCAACTCCTGCAAACCGGCTTCGTAGCTTTCAGGAACCGGCTGCTCAGGTGCAGCAGTGGAAGACGACGGTTTGGATTTGCTCATGCCACACTGTGTTTAAAAAGTTAAAAACCATTGTAGAGGGGGGATTTAATGTTTATAAAACATGTTTTTTGCTAAAAGTCGAGGCTACAATCCGCTTCCGCCTGGGTAGCCCCAGTTTTTTATTCATTCTCCCTGTGGGGAGTCTTTAGGTCAGGTCCCCCATGTCTGATTTAAGTCTTCAACTGCAGCAGGCCTGTGGCCAACTCTCAGTGTCGAGCTATTTCGATGAAGCGCTGTACCAGCGTGAAATCGAGCATCTGTTCAAGCGTGGTCCACGTTATGTCGGCCATAAGCTGTCCGTGCCTGAGGTGGGTGACTACCACGCACTGCCCCATGAAAACGAGGGTCGCGCCTTGGTGCACACCCCGCAAGGCATACAACTCATCTCCAATGTCTGTCGCCACCGCCAAGCGGTGATGCTCAAGGGTCGTGGCAATCTGAACGACCCCGCCCGCGCCATGGGCGGCAATGTGGTGTGTCCGCTTCACCGCTGGACCTATTCCGGTCAAGGCCAGTTGCTGGGCGCACCGCATTTCCAGCATGACCCTTGCCTGAACCTGCAAAACTACCCATTGCAAGAATGGAATGGCTTGCTGTTTGAAGCCCAAGGTCGTGATGTGCTGGCCGACTTGGCCGGCATGGGCCCGCGCAGTCAACTCGACTTCAGCGGCTACACACTCGACCATATAGAAATGCATGAGTGCAACTACAACTGGAAAACCTTTATCGAGGTCTACCTCGAGGATTACCATGTGGGACCGTTTCACCCAGGCCTGGGCAACTTTGTCACCTGCGACGATTTGCAATGGGAATTGAAAGACGAGTATTCGGTGCAAACCGTGGGCGTCGCCAATCGTTTGGGCAAAGCCGGAAGTCCGGTGTACGAACGTTGGCACCAAGCCTTGCTGCAATACAGCAACGGTGTTCCCCCCCAGCATGGCGCGATTTGGTTGACCTACTACCCGCACATCATGGTCGAGTGGTATCCACATGTGCTCACCGTCTCTACCTTGCATCCCATGGGGCCGCGCAAAACCATGAACGTGGTCGAGTTCTTCTACCCCGAGGAAATCGTCGCCTTCGAGCGTGAATTTGTGCAAGCGCAACGCGCCGCCTATATGGAAACCTGCGTGGAAGACGATGAAATCGCCGAACGCATGGACCAAGGCCGTTTGGCCTTGATGCAACGCGGCGACAACCAAGTGGGCCCCTACCAAAGTCCCATGGAAGACGGCATGCAGCATTTCCATGAGTGGTACAAACGCCGAATGGCCAGTACCAGCTAAATGCAAGCGCTTTGGATGCTGCTGGCCTGCGCATTTCTGGCCAGCATGGGGGTTTGCGTCAAATTCGCCTCGGCCTATTTCCAAGCTTTTGAATTGGTGTTTTACCGCGGCATCATCAGCTTAGTGATGATGGGTTTGTATGCCCGCTGGGCCGCTACCTCGCTGCACACACCCGTTCCCATGATGCATTTTTGGCGCAATGTGGCGGGCGTATTTTCTCTGGGTGCATGGTTTTATGCCTTAGGCAAATTGCCCTTGGCCACCGCCATGACCCTGAACTACATGAGCAGCGTGTGGATAGCCGCTTTTTTGGTGGGCGGCACTTTGATGGGCACGCTGGCTGGCAGCAGCCCGGACATGCGCCGCCAAGGCCCCTTGGTGCTGGCAGTGCTCAGCGGCTTTGCGGGTGTGGTGATGATGTTGCGCCCCACCATAGAACAAGACCAGATGTTTGCCGGCTTGGTGGGTTTGATGTCTGGCTTTGTGTCGGCGTTTGCCTATATGCATGTGATGGCCTTGGGGCGCGCGGGCGAACCCGTGGTTCGTGTGGTGTTTTATTTTGCGCTGGGCACCACCTTGGCCGGTGGCGCGGGCATGCTCATGTTCGGTGTGTCACCTTGGAATTGGGAACATGCGGTGTGGTTGCTGCCGATTGGGGTGTTGGCGTCAATTGGGCAAATGTGCCTCACCCGCGCTTACGCCAAGGGCGCGACCTTGGTGGTGGCCAATTTGCAATACGCCGGCATTGTGTTTGCCGCTTTGTACGGCGTGTTTTTGTTTGAGGAACAATTGCCCACCATAGGGTGGCTGGGCATGTGGCTGATCATCGCCAGCGGCATCGCGTCGACCATCCTACGCACCCGCGCCGTTCCCGATTCACCCGCAGAGGATCATTAAGCCATGTACACCACTTTAATTTCTGTCGAGCAGTTAAAGGCCATTTCTGCCGTGGTCATCGACTGCAGCGCCGACTTGGCCCAACCCTTAGCCGGACGCGCTCAATTTGAAGAACAGCATATTGCCGGTGCTTTGTTTGCAGACATCAACACCGACTTGGCTACCCACGACCCCGCACTGGCGGTCAACGGCGGCAGACACCCCTTGCCCTCGCGTGAACACTTCGCCCTGTGGCTGGGTGCCTGTGGCATCAGCGAACACACGCAAGTGGTGGTCTACGACCGCCAAGGCATGAACTATTGCGGGCGTTTATGGTGGATGCTCAAGTGGTGCGGCCATGAGGCGGTGGCGGTGCTCGATGGTGGTTTGCAAGCTTGGGTGGCCGCAGGTGGTGCGCTGACCAGTGGGCCGGCATTGCCTATGGCGGCAACCGAATTTCATTTGCGTACGCCTTTGGTGGTGTTGAAACACACTGCTGAGGTGTTTGCTGATATGGGGCGTCCAGCCCAAACCATTGTGGACGCCAGAGCCCCAGCGCGCTACAAGGGCGAGACCGAGCCCTTCGACCCCGTGGCGGGGCATATTCCTGGCGCGCTTAACCGGCCCTTCAATACCAATCTCAATGCCCAAGGTTTCATGAAAAGCCCTGATGAATTAGCGGCTGAGTTTGCTGTCTTGCTTAACGGCCGTGACGCCAGCAGCGTGGTGCACCACTGCGGCAGTGGCATCAGCGCCGTTCCCAATGTGCTGGCCATGGAAGTCGCGGGTTTGGGAACAACTGCGCTTTATGCCGGCAGCTGGAGTGAATGGTGCAACACGCCGGGCTTGCCGTGTGCGCAGGCTTAAAAACCGTGCATCCACTGCACCACAGCGGTGACCATGGCAATGCCCGCAAACAACCAAAGCACTTGCATGGCGGTGGCAGTCGCAGACAGTCTTTTTTGTAATTGCGGTATCAGGTCGGCCAAAGCCACATACACATAGCTGCTGCTGGCCACCACCAGCAAAAACGGCAACCAAGCTTCATGGCCCTCAATCAAGAAAAAACCTGCCAAGCCACCGACCACTGTCACACCACCGGCCATGCACAGCTTGAATAAAGCATTGCGCCCCTGACCTAAGCCGCGTTGCAAAACAGCCAAGTCGCCCATATGGTGAGGTGTTTCATGCGCCAGCACCGCCACTGATGCGGCCACGCCCAAACTGAAATTGGTCATGAAGGCAGCGGCCACCAAAACGCCATCGCCAAAAGCATGCACGCTGTCACCCGTCAGTACCGCCCAACTGCCCGTCAAGCCTGTTTCAGACGCTGGGTCGGGTGAATGCGGGTGGCCATCATGGCCGTGGTCATGCCCATGACCGTGCTCATGGCCGTGCTCATGGCCGTGGTGCCATAACTCGGCCTTGTCCAAAAGAAAAAAGAAGACCAAGCCCAAGAGCAAGGTTAAAAACAAGCTGTGGGGAGCTGAGTCAGACTCAAAAGCCTCTGGCAATAAGTGCAAAAAAGCGGTTGCCAGCAAGGCGCCAGCGGCGAGGCTCAGCAAATGCTGCGTAAAGCGGACCATCAAGGCCCGCGCCAACAGGGCCGCCAACAAAACACTGCCTACGCCTGC
>CANLWQ010000082.1 GCA_947494405.1 Comamonadaceae bacterium
GTAAATGCATTCCAGCACAGAAGTGGCGGGGAAAGTCATGTTTGTCTCCTGAAGGGGTTGAGGTTTTGCCTCTTATATAAGACCCATTCTAGTGACAAAACAATTAACTTTCGCCTACATGCTCTTTTTTGTACAACGTGCCTGCCACGACTCGCGCATTGCGGCTGAAACTGGAATAAGCCATGGCCCAATCCATCAAAACAACCAAGCGATTTCGAAAGCCGATAAGAAAATAGATGTGTGCCAGCAACCAAAACCACCATGCCAAGCGTTGGGAGAAGCGCAAAGGGCCAAACGGCGTACTCAGGTCGACCACCGCACTGTTGTGGCCAATGGTGGCCAAGTTGCCATAGTCTGCATAGCGAAAAGCCTGGGTGGGTTGGCCTTGTATGCGTTTGAGAATATTGGCGGCGGCCAAGTGGCCCATTTGCTTGGCTCCGGGTGAAACGCCGGGCACTGGCACGGGCGCTTTTCCGGGGACATGGGTAAAGACGGCGGCCAAGTCGCCAATCACGCTGATCTGGGCAAAACCCGGCACGCTCATGTCGGGGTTGACCAGCACGCGACCGGCACGGTCCAAACTGCAATCGGTGTTTTGCGCGATATTGGCACCCAAAGGCGAAGCCGCCACACCTGCAGCCCAGACCACGCATTTGCTAGCGATGGTGTAGTCGACTGTGCCCAAGACACCGGCGGGAGCTGGGCCTCTCACTTGCAAGCCTTGCGCGTCAATCGAGGTGACGATGGCATTCAAGCGCACTTCCACCCCCAGTGCTTGCAATTGGCTCAGGGCTTTGGCGCTCAAGGTTTCGGGCATGGCTTGAAGCACACGCGGACCGCCTTCGATCAACAAAATGCGCGCGTCACGCGGGTTGATGCGACGAAATTCTCCGATCAGGGTTTGTCTTGCAATTTCGGCAAAGGCGCCGGCCATCTCGACGCCTGTAGGGCCCGCACCGATCACGCACAGGGTCAGCCAATCTTTGCGTTTTTCAGGGTCGGGCTCTTTCTCCGCCGACTCGAAAGCGAACAGCAAGCGGCGGCGAATTTCAAAAGCATCTTCCAAGGTCTTCAAACCCGGCGCGTGCACGGCCCACTCATCATGCCCAAAATAACTGTGGGTGGCGCCCGCGGCCACCACCAAATGGTCATACATCAAGGTGCTGCCATCCGACAGCAAAACCCTGTTTTCACGGGCGTCGATGTTGGTGACCTCGGACAACAAGGTGGTGAGATTGTTTTGTTGGCGAAACAAGCTGCGTATCGGCGCGGCAATGGCCGGCGCGGCCAGTCCCGCCGTGGCCACTTGGTACAGCAGGGGTTGAAACAGGTGGTGATTGGTTTTGTCTACCAAGGTGATATCGACAGGCGCTTTGGCCAAAGCTTTAGCGGCTTC
The DNA here is from genome assembly GCA_947494405.1 of Comamonadaceae bacterium. Taxonomy (GTDB): domain Bacteria; phylum Pseudomonadota; class Gammaproteobacteria; order Burkholderiales; family Burkholderiaceae_C; genus Limnohabitans. The sequence goes on from CANLWQ010000082.1 coordinate 1,397, forward strand.
AAGGCCGCCGAAGCCGCCACCGATGATCAGTACACGGGGTCGTTGAGAGGTTTGCATTTTGGGGGAAGTTTTGACTTAAGCCAGCCGTTGTTGGTGTTTTGCGATTTGCGCTTTCACCTGCTCGGGTGCAGTGCCGCCCACGGTGTTGCGGGCGTTCAAAGAGCCTTGCAGGCTCAAAGCATCGTAAACATCTTGCTCAATAGAGGCATGAAAACCTTGCAGAACCTTCAAAGGCAACTCGGATAAATCGCAGTTGTGGCTGGCAGCGGCTTTGACCGCATGGGCCACTGTTTCGTGTGCGTCGCGAAACGGCAAACCTTTTTTCACCAAGTAGTCGGCCAAATCGGTGGCGGTGGCAAAGCCTTTTTTCACTGCTGCTTCCATGGCCGCGGCATTCACCTTGATGCCGCCTTCTTTGGCACCTGTGGTGGGATTGACTTGACCACCCACCATCTCGGCAAAGATGCGCAGGGTGTCTTTCAAGGTGTCCACTGTGTCGAACAGCGGCTCTTTGTCTTCTTGGTTGTCTTTGTTGTAAGCCAGTGCCTGGCCTTTCATCAGAGTGATGAGGCCCATCAAGTGACCCACCACACGACCGGTCTTGCCTCTGGCCAACTCCGGCACATCCGGGTTTTTTTTCTGCGGCATGATGGAAGAGCCGGTGGTGAAGCGGTCGGCAATCTGTATGAAGCCAAAGTTTTGGCTCATCCAAATGATGAGTTCTTCAGACAAACGGCTGATGTGCACCATGCAAAGTGTGGCGGCAGCCGTGAACTCGATGGCGAAGTCGCGGTCACTCACCGCGTCCAAGCTGTTTTGGCACAACTGCGCCTCGCCTTGGGCATTGACCATGCCCAAACTTTGCGCCACGCGTTCGCGGTCTAACGGGTAGGTGGTGCCCGCCAGTGCTGCTGCGCCCAAGGGCAAGCGGTTGGTGCGTGCACGTATTTCGCCCATGCGCTCTGCGTCACGCGAGAGCATTTCTACGTAAGCCAACAGGTGATGCGCAAAGCTGATGGGTTGGGCCACTTGCAAATGCGTGAAGCCGGGCATCACAGTGTGGGTGTGTTGGGCGGCCACGTCCACCAAGGCGCGTTGCAGCTTGTTCAGCAACTCGCGGATGGCGTCAATTTCATCTCGCAACCACAGCCGCACATCGGTAGCCACTTGGTCGTTGCGGCTGCGCCCAGTGTGCAGGCGCTTGCCTGCATCGCCCACCAGTTGGGTGAGACGCGCTTCAATATTGAGGTGCACGTCTTCCAACTCAAGCTTCCATTCAAACTGGCCGCCCTCGATGTCTTGGGTGATTTGCTTCAGACCGCGTTGGATATCGGCCCAGTCCTGGGCGCTGATGATGCCTTGGGCTTGCAGCATCTCGGCGTGCGCCAAGCTGCCTTGTATGTCGGCGCGCCACAGGCGCTGGTCGAAAAACACGCTGGCGGTGTAACGCTGCACCAACTCGCTCATGGGTTCAGCAAAAAGGGCGGACCAAGCCTGGGATTTACGGTCTAGCGAGTTGGAAGATGTCATAAGCTCATTTTAGGTGTGGTCTTTGGCTTGTAAGCCAAACCACAGGCTTGCAATGCAAAATTCTATACAGACCCTTGATCGGGGCAAACATTTATTGAGGAGACAACTGACATGTGGAAAATTGTATTGGGATTCATAGCGTTTGCAGCTTTGTCACTGTTTGTGATTTTCAAAGCGGGCGGCAACATCGACATGGGCGGTGAAAAACATGGCGCAGATGCGATACATGTGCCTGAAGAAACCAAGCCGGCTGCTGCACCCGCGCCTGCAGCAGCCACCGAGACGCCAGCTGCACCTGCACCTGCACCTGCACCTGCACCTGCGAGCAAACCATAACGGTTTGTCCTTGCCACGCAAGCCCGCTTGCCATAACGAGATGTTCCTCAGCCGGTATTGCGCAGCCCTGCGGCAATGCCGTTGATGGATAAATGAATACCGCGCTGCGCCCGCTCGTCGGTGATGCCAGCGCGGTGGCGGCGAATCAATTCCACTTGTAAATGGTGCAGTGGGTCTATGTAGGGAAAGCGGTGCTTGATGGAACGCGCCAATGAGGCGTTGTTGGCCAGCCGTTGTTTAGAACCGGTGATGAGATGCAAGGCCTGCGCTGTCAGGTGCCACTCGGTTTCAATCGCTTTGAAAATCTTTTTGCGCAAACGCACATCGGTGACCAACTCAGCATAGCGCGAGGCCAGCGCCAAATCACTTTTGGCCATCACCATGTCAATGTTGGAGAGCAGGGTGCGGAAGAACGGCCACTGCTTGTCCATGCGCCGCAAAAGCGTCAGCGCTTGGGTGCGGCTGAGCGTGGGGTGGTGTTCTACAAACTGCTGCACCGCCGAGCCAAAGCCCAGCCAGCCAGGCAAGGTCAGGCGGCACTGGCCCCAGCTGAAACCCCAGGGAATCGCACGCAAGTCTTCGATGCGTTGTGTGGCTTTGCGCGAGGCGGGTCTAGAGCCAATATTGAGCGCGGCAATTTCGCGCAGCGGCGTGGCTTCAAAAAAATAGTCGGTGAATCCAGGCGTGTCGTAGACCAAATGCCGGTAGGCCTTGAAACTGTGCTCTGACAAACTTTGCGCTGCCAATATAAAGCTGCGCGGTGCGGCCGTTTGGGTTTGCAACAAGCTGGCCTCCAGCGTGGCGGCCACCAAGGTTTCCAAGTTACGCCGCCCCAAAGCGGGGTTGGCGTATTTGGAGTTAATCACCTCGCCTTGCTCGGTGAGCCGGATTTGCCCGCGCACTGTGCCAGGGGGTTGCGCCAAAATTGCATCAAAGCTGGGGCCACCGCCACGACCCACGGTGCCTCCGCGCCCGTGGAACAAACGCAAGGTGATGCCGTGTTGCGCCTCCAAGCTTTGGAACACATTCACCAAAGCCAACTCTGCTTGGTAGAGCGACCAATTGCTGGTGAAGATGCCGCCGTCTTTGTTGCTGTCGGAGTAGCCCAGCATGATGTCTTGCTCGCCGCTGCTGCGTTTGACCATCTCGGCCACGCCTGCCAAGGCGTAATAGTCGCGCATGATGTGCGGTGCTTGTTGCAGGTCTTCAATGGTTTCAAAAAGCGGCGAGACAATCAATTCGGCGCGGGCATCAGTGCTCAAAGTGCCGTGTAGCAACCCGGCTTCTTTTTGCAACACCAACACCTCCAACAAATCGCTCACGCTCTCGGTGTGGCTGATGATGGCGTGGCGAATGGCATCGCTGCCAAAGTCGCGGCGCACCTGACGAGCAGTTTCAAAAATCCGCAACTCGGACTGACTGTGCGCGCTGTAACTGTGGCTGGGAATGCGCAAGGGCCGCGGATCGTTCAAGACTTGCAGCAACAGGCTTTGTCGCTCTTCTTCCTTCAGCTTGGCGTAATGCGCTTGTATACCTGCCACCTTGAGCAACTCGGCCACCACCAGTTCGTGTTGATCCGAACTTTGGCGTAAATCGACCGTGGCCAAATGAAAACCAAACACCTGCACCGCGCGCATCAGTGGACGCAAGCGCGGCACCGCTAAAGCTTGGGCGTGCTGAGCGCTTAAAGCTTCATCCAAGATGCGTAAATCGGCCAGCAGGCTGGCTGCGTCTGTATAGGGGTTTTGCGGTGGCAGTGCGTGGCGCGCAGCTTGTTTGCCGCTCAGGTGAAGCAGTGTGGCCGCGAGGCGTGCATAAATAAAGGTGAGGCTTCGCCGGTAAGGTTCATCTTGGCGGTGCGCATTGGTGTCGGGCGACGAGTTTGCCAAAGCTTGCAAGGCAGGCGGCACACCGACCAGCATGGCCGAGGTGGACAACTCGCTGCCCAGCCAGTGAATTTCCGTCAGGTAATGGCGCAGCGCCACATCGCATTGGCGTTGCACCGCAAATTGCAAAGAGTCGGCATTCACATTGGGGTTGCCGTCGCGGTCGCCGCCCATCCATTGGCCCATACGCAAAAAAGGCGCGATGGCTTGGCCGCCCAAGTCAGCTTCAAGCTCGGCATACAGCTTGGGAATCTCCGACAAAAATGTGGACTCGTAATAACCCATGGCGTTTTCTATCTCGTCGGCCACAGTCAGTTTGGTGAATCGCAGCAAACGGGTTTGCCACAGTTGCAGCACACGCGCACGAACTTGGGCGTCAATCTGTGCCAAGGCCCGCGCGGTGGTGGCGTCAACTGGGCGCGAAGTGATGGCGTCGCGCTCTTGCAAGCTGTGGGCAATGCCACGCTCGGCATCCAAAATACTTTTGCGTTGCACCTCGGTGGGGTGGGCGGTCAATACCGGGGAAATGTGCGCGCTGTCTAAGGCTTGGCGAATGGCTTTGGCGGTCCAGCCTGCGGTTTTGAGTTTGCTCAAGGCCTGAACCAAGCTGCCTGCACGCACATGGCCTGCGCGGTCGTGCACTTGTTGGAGGCGAATATGGTGCTGGTCTTCGGCCAAATTGGCCAAGTGGCTGAAATAGGTGAAGGCACGAATCACGCTCACCGCTTGCTCGCTAGAGAGCGAAGCCAACTGCTTTTTCAAGGCTTTGTCCGCCAAGGCGTCGGCGTCTCGGCGAAAAGCCACCGACAGTCGGCGTATATGTTCGATCAGGGCGAAGGCTTCATCACCCTCTTGCTGTCGAATCACGTCGCCCAAGATTCGCCCCAACCAACGAATGTCCTCGACCAAGGGTTGTTCTTGGGACGGCAAGGGCTTGGAGGGGCGCAAGCTTTTCAGTGTTTGAGACATAAAACCAGACCATTTCAAGGGGAAACCATAGGTTGTCACATGCTAGCATTCGCAGCGAAAAAACCACTTAGCGAAGCCCTATTTTGAGCACAGTTCACCTCACCATCGCCACCCGCGAAAGCCGTTTAGCTTTGTGGCAAGCCCATCACCTGCAAGACCTATTGCAGGAGCTTGGTTGCAAAGTGGACATTTTGGGCATGACCACACAGGGCGATCAAATCCTCGACCGATCGCTGAGCAAAGTCGGCGGCAAAGGCTTGTTTGTCAAAGAACTCGAAGTGGCTTTGGAAGAAGGCCGCGCCGATTTGGCCGTGCATTCCCTGAAAGACGTTCCCATGGACATGCCCCAAGGCTTTGCCTTGGCTTGCGTGATGGCGCGCGAAGACCCGCGCGACGCTTGGGTCTCACCGCATTTCGCCTCGCTGCAAGACTTGCCCCAAGGCGCAGTGGTGGGCACTTCCAGCCTGCGGCGTACGGTGTTGTTGCGCGCTTTGCGCCCTGACTTGCAAATTGAGCCTTTGCGCGGCAATTTGGATACCCGTTTGCGCAAGCTCGATGAAGGCCAGTACGCCGGCATTGTGTTGGCTGCGGCCGGTTTGAAGCGCCTGGGTTTGTCCGAGCGCATTCGCCATATTTTTGCCATCACCGAGATGCTGCCCGCAGCAGGCCAAGGCGCTTTAGGCATTGAAATTCAAACCCACCGCGAAGATGTGCGCACGGTGCTGGCGCCTTTGGCCGATCAAACCACTTGGTTGGCCGTGGCTGCCGAGCGTGCGGTCAGCCGTGCCATGGGCGGCAGTTGTTCTATGCCATTGGCAGCGCATGCCACTTTGCATAAGGACCACCTGAGCTTGGACGCTGCATGGGGAAATCCTGAGGATTTGTATGCGCCGCTCATTAAAGCCCATGCGGTATCTGATGTGACCACGCTGGCGCAGGCTGAGCAACTTGGCCTGCAAGTAGCCGCTCAGCTGCGTGCCATGGGCGCAGCCTGAACGGCCGCAGCACTGGCGCATATGTCTCATACGGCCAGTTTTGCCTTTGATGTTGTCCTGACCCGACCCGTGGCCGAAGGTGTGATGTGGGCCAGGGGTTTGCAAAAAGCTGGGCACCGGGTCAAACACTGGCCTCTCATTGAAGTCAATCCCTTAACCGATGTGATGCGCTTGCGAACTGCGCTGGATGCCTGGCACGGCTACCAAGCCGTGATGTTTGTCAGCCGGGCGGCTGTCACCAGTGCCTTGGGAACGGCCAAGCCCAAAGCAGGCTGGGGCATGACGCGCTGCTGGGCCACAGGACCGGGTACCCATCAGGCTTTGACAGAGGTGGGCGTGCCCCACAGTTTGATTGATTCACCGCCACCCGATGCCGCCCAGTTTGATACTGAATCTTTGTGGGCTGTGGTTCAAGACAAGCTCCAGCCCTTGAGGCCGGTATTGCTGCTGCGTGGCAGCGATGCAGATCAAGCCGATGTGAATTCGCAAGGGGCAGGGCGCGACTGGTTGTTGCGCCAATTGATATTGAAGCAGATTCCAGTGGAAATTTTGTCCGTCTATCAGCGCTCCATGCCGCAGTGGGACAAAACCCGTCTGCAAGAAGCGCAGAATGCCGCGAAAGACGGCAGCTTTTGGCTGTTCAGCAGCTCCCAAGCTTTGGATAACTTGGCCAGTTTGATGCCCGAGCAAGACTGGAGCGCCACCCGCGCCATGGCAACCCATGCACGTATTGTGCAAACCGCCAAAGACATGGGCATAGGTAAAGTTATTTTTTGCAGGCCCAATCTGACGGAAGTGCTTGCCTCATTAGAATCGCAGGCATGAGCAGTGAGTCTGGACCAACGCCCCTAAACCCTCCCGCAGCGGCCGCACCTGTGCTTTCACGTCCTAAGTGGCGTGCTTATATAGACAAGCTTGTGGGCTTGGTTGCTGTTCTCTCCTTGGTCTTGGCAGTCATGCTGTGGCAAAAACTCAGCCTGATTCAAGAGCAATTGGCCAGAC
>CANLWQ010000083.1 GCA_947494405.1 Comamonadaceae bacterium
ATGGTTAAAAAATTCGGACCTTCGCGAAAACAGTCCACAGGACAAACATCGACGCAATCTGTGTATTTGCAGCGGATACAAGCTTCGGTAACTACGTGGGTCATGATGAGGAAAGGTGAAGGTCAAATTGGAAAATAAAAAATCATTTTAGGGGAAACACGGCCTCAGCCCTGAACCATGACGGCTGCGGATGTTTTGTGACTTGCTGTATCGACCAAAACCATGGAGCCCAGCGCACGCGAGCGTTTATAGGGCAGGGTGATCAGGGCTTGCTGAAAGCTCAGCCGCACGCGACCAATCTCGTTGGCTGCTAATGCTGTGGCGGGCAAACTTTGCAAGCTGTGGATATCGAGTTTGTCGGTGATGCTGACCACTTTGGCTTTGACCCACTGGTGACCATGAAGCGCCCAATAGGCTCTGCCGGCAATCAAGGGCTCATCGTCGAGCCAAGCCACGGTGACATCGAGTTGCTGGCTGGCTTGCAAGCCGCTTTGGCTGGCCAGCAGCCAGTCGCCTCGGGACAAATCGACTTCTCGGTCTAGCACGATACCCGCACTGTGGCCTGCAGACACCGATTGGGGCAAGCGAGTCGCCGTCACAACTTCTTTCACAACGGCTTGCTGACCGCTGGGAAACACACGAACCGCATCGCCGACTTTGGCCGCACCCGTGGCAACGCGGCCCCAATAGACACGGCGACCTTGTGAGGTGGTAGCGCTGTCGTGGAATTTTTCCACCCACTGCACCGCAAAAGCCAAATCGGTGTCTTCATCTTCTAAAGTGACTGGAATATCTTCTAGCAAGCTGAGCAGGCTGGGGCCGCTGTAGCCGCACCAATCGGGCAGGGGGGTGACCACATTCCAGCCTTTGAGGGCAGACACCGGAACCATGGCGTGAATATCAATGCCAGCCTCATCGGCAAAGCGCTGCAAGGCTTGCGCAATATGCAAAAAAGCTTGCGCGGCTTGATCGACGGCATCGAGCTTGTTGATGGCAAAGATGATGGTGGGAACCCGCAACAACTTGAGCAACAAACTGTGGCGGCGTGTTTGGGGAAGAAGTTCCAAGGAGGGCGAGCGCCAATCGACTTTGGTGGCGTCGACCAACACCAGTGCGGCGTCAGCGCTGGAAGCCGCCGTCACCATGTTGCGGGTGTATTGCTCATGGCCCGGGGTGTCGCCAATGATGAATTTGCGCTGCTCGGTGCTGAAGTAGCGGTAAGCGACATCGATGGTGATGCCTTGTTCTCGCTCTGCGGACAAGCCGTCGGTCAGCAAAGCCAGATCGGTTTCGCCTTGGCGCTGAACGCCTGCCAAATGGTCTTGCAAAACGGTTTTGGTGTCTACCAGCAAACGCCCAATCAGGGTTGATTTGCCGTCATCCACCGAGCCACAGGTGATGAATTTCAGGGCCGCTTGGGTGTCAGTGGTGGACATCAGAAATACCCCTCTTTTTTGCGTTTTTCCATGGAGGCGTCCGATGTTTGATCATCCATGCGGGTGGCACCCCGCTCGCTGATGTCTGCGGCCAGGGTTTCGATGACGATGGCTTGCGGCGTGGCCGCCGTGCTTTCCACCGGGCAGGTGCAGGTGATGTCGCCCACGGTGCGAAAACGCACCTGACGCTTGACCACCGCTTCGCCGGCGCGCGGCGGCGTGAGTTCAGTCACTGGCACCAGCAAACCTTTGCGGTCAACCACGTCCCGTGTGTGGGTGTAATAAATGGAGGGCAAGGCGATGGCTTCACGGGCAATGTATTGCCACACATCGAGTTCGGTCCAGTTGCTGATGGGGAAGACGCGGAAATGCTCGCCCGGATGAAGCTTGGTGTTGAAGAGGTTCCACAACTCGGGGCGCTGCGACTTGGGCTGCCATTGGCCAAAGCTGTCGCGGTGGCTGAAAATACGTTCTTTGGCACGGGCTTTTTCTTCGTCTCGACGTGCACCGCCCATCAAGGCGTCGAAGCGAAATTCTTCAATGGCTTCTAGCAAAGTGACCGATTGGTGGGCGTTGCGTGGCTCATCGGGCCTAGCCAGGCGAACCGTGCCGCGCTTCATCGAGTCTTCCACGTTGCGCACAATCAATTCAGCGCCCAATTCTTTGGCGCGTGCATCTCTGAAGTCAGTCACTTCTTTGTAGTTGTGACCGGTGTCTATCATCAACAGTGGGTAGGGAATGCGGCCTGTGCCAAAAGCTTTTTCGGCGCATTTGAGCATCACCAAAGAGTCTTTGCCACCCGAGAACAGCAGGGTGGGGCGCTCAAAAACAGCAGCGACTTCGCGCAGGATGAAGATGGTCTCTTCCTCGAGTGCGTCTAAATGGGCGTTGCTTAAAGTGTGCAACTCGTTGTTTCTGGCGTTCATGGTTTTATGCTTTCACGTGCAAGCCGCACTCTTTGGCGGTTTCATCTTCCCACCACCAACGACCGGCGCGAAAATCTTCGCCCAAGCTGATGGCACGGGTGCAAGGCGCGCAGCCAATGCTGGGGAAAAACTGGTCATGCAAGGGGTTGTAGTCCACTTTGTGGAGGGCGATGTAGTGCCACACATCACCCCATGTCCAGTCGACCAAGGGGTTGAGTTTGGTGATGGCAACACCGTTGCTGACATCGGCCTCCACAGACGCCACCTCGGCGCGGGCTTGTGACTGCTCACGACGTAAACCCGTGATCCAAGCCTTTTGGCCTTGCAAGGCGCGTCCCAAGGGTTCGAGCTTGCGAATCGCGCAGCAGGCTTTGCGGTTGTGCATGCTTTCAAAAATAGCTTGTTGGCCTGGGCTTTTCACAAACCCTATGACCGCTTCATGCTGTGGTTGGTACACCTGAATGGGCGCTTGGGAATGGGCTTGCAGCCGTTCGAGCAAAGCCAAGGTGTCGCTGTGCAGTGCACCTGTTTCAAGCACAAAGATAGGTATGTCCAAGCCCAGGCTGTTGATGAGGTGGCTGATCACCACATCTTCTGCGCCCAGGCTAGAGGCCTGTTTGAGGGGTTTTAAATCAACGGCAGCCGCTTTCAACTGCGCCTGCGTGGCCACCAGTTTGTCGGCAAAGTGGGCACTGGGCTTGGCATGCAGCTCAGTGGCGGGTGTGTGGGGTTTCATCGGGCAAACAAAGGTTGGGGTTGGTTCACATCGCCTTGGTAGAAGGCACTGAAATGCGTGAGCAAGGCTTGGCCTTTGGCCAAGTCTTGGTCGGCGCGCAGCACGGCGCTGGAAAAACCGCAACGCTGCATTTGACTGAGTTGGTCTACCAGCACATCGCCGGTAGCGCGAATATCGCCTTGAAAACCGCAGCGTTTGCGCAGCATCAGTGCTTGGCTGAAGGCGCGCCCGTCGGTGAATTGCGGGAAATGCAGTTCTATGGTTTGCACACCCGAGAGGTTTTGCAACAAGGGGTCGGCGTCGTTGGCCAGTTGTATATCGGCAGCGCTCAAAGCGTCAGTGTGTAAAAGCAGTTTCATGTGTGTCTTTCAGGCCGCAGGGCTCAAGGCCTCGTCAGCAGCGGTATGACGCACCGCGTTGGCCGCTGTTTTGAAATTGTCCAGTCCCAAGCGGGTGAGCGCATCAATGAAAGTTTCACCATGCTGGCGTTGATCGGTATAGACCTGCAGCACCGCTTCGATCACATCCACCACTTCGCCTGATGAGAAAGAGGGGCCAACCACTTTGCCGGCTTTGGGGTCGCCGCTCAGTGCTGAACCATCCGAGCCGCCCAAGGTGATTTGGTACCACTCCTTGCCGTCTTTATCCACGCCCAAAATGCCTATGTGACCGCTGTGGTGGTGACCGCAAGAATTGATACAGCCGCTGATGTGTAAATCAATTTCGCCCAAATCAAACAACTCATCAAGGTCTTGGTAACGCTCAGAGATAGCAGCAGCCAAGGGCAAGGAGCGCGCATTGGCCAAGTCGCAGTAATCGCCGCCTGGGCAGGCGATCATGTCGGTGAGCATGCGGATATTGGGCTTGGCCACGCCCAGCGCCTTAGCCGCTTGGTAGAGGGCTGGCAGTTGGTCGGCGGCAACCCAAGGGAGCACCAAATTTTGGTCATGACTGACGCGGGCTTCGCCTGCTGAAAACTGATCGGCCAGCACAGCTGCGGCGTCGAGTTGATCGGCTGTGGCGTCACCAGGTGCTTGGCCTAGGCGCTTGAACGACAAGGTGACGATGCGCAAATGCGGGTTGCGATGCGCCGCCACGTTTTGCTGCATCCAACGAGCGAAGTTTTTATCTTCTTCGCCGGCTTGAATAAGTTGGGCGTGCAATACCTCTTCAGACACAGCGGGCTTGATGGCTAAAGTGGGCGGCGCAAAATTGGCGCTCACGCGATCAAACTCCGCTTGACTGATGGTATGGGGTGCGCCGTCTTGGCTGAGGATGCGCTGGTACTCGGCTTCGACTTGGTCTATGTAAGCCTGTCCTTCGGCTTTGACCAAAATTTTGATGCGGGCTTTGTACTTGTTGTCGCGTCTGCCAAAACGGTTGTAGACCCGCACCACAGCTTCTAAAAAGTTGAGAATTTGGTTCCAAGGTAAAAATTCGCGAATGATGCTGCCGATGATGGGTGTGCGGCCCATGCCGCCGCCCACCATGACGCGAAAGCCCACTTCGCCCGCTGCATTGCGCAGCACATGCAAACCCACATCATGCCAAGCGGTGGCCGCGCGGTCTTCTACCGCGCCGCTGATGGCGATTTTGAATTTGCGCGGCAAAAAAGCGAACTCGGGGTGCAAAGTGCTCCACTGACGCAAGATTTCCGCAAACGGGCGCGGGTCGACGATTTCGTCTACGGCCACACCGGCTCGTTCATCGCTGGTGATATTGCGTATGCAGTTGCCACTGGTTTGTATGCCGTGCATATTGACGCTGGCCAAGAGGTCCATCACATCGGCGCTTTTTTCCAGAGGAATCCAGTTGTATTGCAGGTTTTGGCGGGTGGTGAAATGGCCATAGCCATAACTCAAAGGTGGGGCAGCAATGCCACCGATGGCGTTTTGTTTGGCTTGGGCTTCTTGAAAAATGTCGTCACTGGGAATGTCGTACTCGCGGGCAATGCGGGCCAACACACGCAGTTGTGCGCTATTGAGTTCACCGTAAGGCACAGCCACGCGTAACATGGGGGCGTAGCGCTGCACATACCAGCCGTTTTGCAAGCGCAGCGGGCGAAAATCTTCCTCGCTGAGTTGACCGTTCAAGCGGCGCGTGACTTGGTCTCGGTATTGGGCGGCACGCTCTTGCACAAAGCGGCGGTCGAAGTCGGTGTATTGGTACATAAGCTATTTAAATGAAAACCAGTTTGCTGCCAGCCCAAGCCAACAACACGGAAAGTGCCGAACGAATAAAGCGTTCGGGTACGCGGCTGACCCATTGCGAGCCCAACCAAATGCCAGGAACAGAACCTATCAGCAACAGACCCAATAACTGCCAATCGACAGTGCCCAAAGTTGCATGGCCCAAGCCTGCCACCAAGGTAAGCGGTACGGCATAAGCGATATCAGCCGCGACTATGCGGTACAGCGGCAACTGGGGGTAAAGAAGCATCAGAACGGTCACACCAATGGCGCCTGCGCCTACCGAAGTGAGGGTGACCAAGACGCCAATCACCGCACCAAACAAGATGGGCAAAAAGGGGTGCTTGGTTTCATCGGCAGGACGCTCAAGGCTGGCTTCATCAAGCACTTGAATATGGCGCGAGCCACGAATCGCTTTATATAAAGTCGCTGCCGCCGTCAGCATCAACGCAAGACCCAAAGTGAAGGTGATGGCCTTTTGAACCTCGGGGTTGGAGGCTCCCAAGTCGTGCAACACCCACAGCGTGAGCAAAGCGGCAGGCACGCTGCCCAAGCTCAGGCTGAACACCACACGCCAAGGAATGATGCGTTGTCGAGCAAAGTTCAACATGCCACCGGCCTTGGTGCCTGCGGCAAAAAGCAAATCCGTGCCTACCGCCAATGCGGGCTTGATGCCAAAGCCAAAAATAAGCAAGGGCGTCATCAGCGAGCCCCCGCCTACGCCGGTCAAGCCTACGATCAGGCCCACCACAAAACCCGACAAGATAAATGCAAAGTCGTTCATAAGGGCGCAACTGTACTGTTTGGATATATAGAACCCAACTATTTTTTAGTTTTAGCTATATGCGATTTGGGTATAAGTAAACAATTATTCGGTAGTTGGTGATTCATCTTGCGTTCAAGACAATGCCTGATTGTTCTTAACTTGAAAGCGGCTATGACATTACCGACTCTTATCAAAAGTTTGAAAAGCGCGTTCTTCTTTGCGATGTGTTTCAGCACTCTGGGTCTGGGCGTAACTGCCAGCGCACAGACTTTGCTCAATGTGTCTTACGACGTGTCCCGCGAGTTTTTCAAAGACTACAACGCGGTTTTTGTAGCCAATTACAAAAAAACCAAAGGCGCTGATGTGAAGGTGGACCAGTCGCATGGCGGCTCCAGTGCCCAAGCCCGTGCGGTTAACGATGGCTTGGACGCCGATGTGGTCACCATGAACACCACATCTGATGTGGACTTTTTGGCTGCCAACGGCGTGGTCGCTAAAGATTGGGCCAAGAAATTCCCCAACAACGCCGCACCCACCACCTCCACCATGCTGTTTTTGACACGCAACGGTAACCCCAAGGGCATCAAAGACTGGGACGACCTGATCAAGCCGGGCGTGCAAGTGATTGTGGTCAACCCCAAGACCGGTGGCAATGGCCGCATGGCGTATTTAGCAGCTTGGGGTCAGGTACGCAAAAAAGGCGGTAGCGAGGCCGATGCCCAAGCTTTTGTGAAAAAGCTTTACGCCAATGTGCCTGTGCTGGCCAAGGGCGGGCGGGATGCGACCAATGTGTTTTTGCAGCGAAACATTGGCGACGTGTTAATCACTTTTGAGTCGGAAGTTATTTCGGTGGACCGCGAATTTGGCCAAGGCAAAGTCGATGCCATACAGCCCAGCATCAGCATCGTGGCTGAAAACCCTGTAGCCGTGGTTGAACGCACCACTTCCAAGAAAGGCACTGGCGAGTTGGCTAAAGCCTATTTGGATTACCTCTACAGCGATGAGGCCCAAGACATTGCGGCCAAGCACGGACTGCGTCCACGCAACGTCGCTGTGTTGAAAAAATACGCCAGCGTGTTCAAGCCCATCACCTTGTTTCAAGTGTCTGACTACTTTGGCTCTCTCACCGAAGCACAAAAAGTGCATTTCAACGACGGCGGCTTGTTCGACAAAATTTACACGGCGCAGTAAATGCGCGGTTTAACACTGTTTGCAGCCCGGCACCAACCTGCGCGGGTCTTGCCTGGCTTTGGCATCACTTTGGGTTTCACCATCGCCTACCTGAGCTTGATTGTGCTCATTCCCTTATCGGCGCTGATCTTTAAAACCCTCAGCCTCACCTGGGAGCAGTTTTGGCAAGCCGTCACTGCGCCTAGGGTGGTGGCTTCTTACAAGCTCACCTTTGGCGCATCTTTCATTGCCGCCGCGGTCAACGCTTTTTTTGGTTTGTTGCTGGCGTGGGTGTTGGTGCGTTATCAGTTTGTTGGTAAAAAAATCGTGGATGCCTTGGTGGATTTGCCGTTTGCATTGCCCACTGCTGTGGCGGGTATTTCTCTCACCGCGCTGCTGGCTGGCAATGGCTGGATAGGTCAGTATTTAGAGCCTCTTGGTATTCAGTTGGCATTCAACCGCAACGGCGTGTTGATTGCGCTCATTTTTATCGGCTTGCCGTTTGTGGTGCGCACGGTGCAACCCATTTTGGAAGACGTGGAAAAAGAACTCGAAGAAGCAGCGACGTGTTTGGGTGCCACGCGCTGGCAAACCTTTAGCCGGGTGATTTTTCCGGCGCTTGCACCTGCATTGCTCACGGGTTTTGCCATGGCTTTTGCCCGTGCGATTGGTGAGTACGGCTCGGTCATTTTCATTGCCGGCAATATGCCCATGGTGTCTGAAATCACGCCGCTCATCATCATCAGCAAGCTAGAGCAATACGACTACGCTGGTGC
>CANLWQ010000084.1 GCA_947494405.1 Comamonadaceae bacterium
TATTGCAGCATGTGATTGACACGGCTTCACAAGTGCAGGCCAGACGGGTGGTGGTTATCACCGGCCATGGTGCCGAAGAAGTGGAGGCCACATTAAGTGATAACGACAAAGTTCAATGCGTTCGTCAAATGCCCCAACTGGGCACGGGTCACGCCATGCAGCAAGCCGTGCCGGTGTTGGCAGATGATGGCATCACTTTGGTGTTGTCCGGTGATGTGCCTTTGATTCAAGCCGATACCTTGAATGCTTTGCTGGCCTTGTGCAATAGTCAACATTTGGCCTTGCTGACTTTGCAAACCCCCAAGCCCACCGGCTATGGCCGCTTGGTACGCAACCCGCAAGGCCAAGTGCTTGCTATCGTGGAAGAAAAAGACGCCACGCCCGAGCAGCGCGAAATTCAAGAAATTTACAGCGGCATCATGGCCGTGCCTACCCGCTTGTTGCGTGCTTGGCTGGCCCGTTTAGATAACCACAACGCGCAAAAAGAGTATTACCTGACAGACGTGGTGAAGTTTGCCGTAGCAGATGCTTGCCCAGTGCAAGCGCATTGCATCACCGATGCTTGGCAAGTGGAGGGGGTGAATAACCCTGTGCAATTGGCCGAACTGGAGTGCGCCTACCAACACCATCAAGCGCTCAGATTCATGGAGCAAGGCGTGCGCCTGAGAGACCCCGCCCGCTTTGACCTGCGCGGCCAACTCGAATGCGCTCAAGATGTTGAGATTGATGTGAACTGTATTTTTGAAGGCCAAGTTCGGCTAGGTGAAGGTGTCAAGATTGGCGCGAACTGCGTGATTGCCAACTGCAGTATTGAAGCGGGCGCGGTGATTCACCCCTTCACCCATATCGATGGTGAACAACTGGGTGTCACTGTCGGCGAGGGCGCTCGTGTGGGCCCCTTTGCAAGGCTCAGGCCTGGTGCAGATTTGGGTGCCGATGTGCACATCGGCAACTTTGTCGAGGTGAAGAACTCCACCTTGGCCAAAGGCGCCAAAGCCAATCATTTGGCCTACTTGGGCGACGCAACAGTGGGCGAGCGGGTCAACTACGGTGCCGGCAGCATCACCGCCAACTACGACGGCGTCAACAAGCACCGCACTGTCATTGAAGCCGATGTGCATGTGGGCAGCAACAGTGTGTTGGTGGCTCCCGTCACCCTAGGCGCGGGCGGAACCATAGGTGGTGGCTCTACCATCACCAAGGACACGCCTGCCGGTGCACTTACCGTGGCCAGGGCTAAGCAAACCAGTGTTGCGAATTGGCAGCGGCCTGAAAAAATCCCTAAAAAAACCTAGTTTGCAAATTCCGTTCAAAAAAACGCCAAGTCTGCAAAGACTTGGCGTTGTAGGGGTTGCTAAAAAATATCTATCAATTATTCACGATAGGTTTTCGTGCTGTAGGTGCTGAGCGCTGGTTTTGTTAAGGGGGTGTTCTTCTTGACGTACTGTAGGAAAGAGTCCGCGTAATCCAAGAAGGTGTTTTCTTTGAGACCCTTGTCTAAGCCTTTGAGGGTCAAGTAATTGTCTCCGCCACCCGATACGAAATCGTTGGTGATGACTTTATAGGTTTTGCTCGTGTCAAAGCTGATCCACTGGCCATTGCTTTGGATTTCAAAGTTGGTGGCGCGTGCGCCCTTGGCTTTGGTGATGTCCACATCAAAACGCAAACCTGCCGTGTAGGGGTAGGCACCAGAGCCCGTACCACCGTTGTTGCCCAGCATTGAATCAATACCTTCCTCCACAGTGTCTTTGACCTGCTGACCCGTCATGGAGACGCGAACCAAAACATTTTTGAATGGTAAAAGTTCGTAGACCTTGCCAACCGAGATATCGCCTGCAGCGATGTCAATGCGAACACCTCCCGCGTTTTGTAAAGCGATGTCCGCTCCGCCAAATGTTTGACCTTGCAACAAATAGGCTTGCGCCACGAGTTGCTGTATGTTGCCGCCACGGGCTATGACATCGGGATCTTTGTTACAGATATCGCCTAATTTGGAGCGGGTGGTATCGCTTTTGCTACCAATGCCAGGCACTCTGCGCAAACACAGGTTGTCGGATGACTTGCCAACCAAAACCGAGCCCAACGCGACTTTGGCATCGCTGAAAGGCTTTAATGCCGTGACCGTGGCGGCAAGAGGGGTTGTGAGCCTGAACACGCCGGAATCATTCAAGGCTTTTTTGTATGCTTCTGCATCGGTTGCTGTAACAACTGTGGTTGCGGTGGTGGCTGTGTTGCCCTCTTTGAATGTGTCCCCGACCAGCACCATAGGCGCTCCATTACAAGCACTCACATTTCCCTTGCTGTCGAAATCCACCTTGAGTTTTCCCACCACATAGCTGTATTGCCAAGCTTGCACCACACAAACCGGCTGGCCATTGAGGTCGGTGAGCCGTGTGGGGTAGGCTCCTTCGGGCGTCAAGCCAAAGGTCTTCAAACTGTCAGGTCCCAGCAAACTGTGGGAGTCACCACCAACCACCACGTCCACACCTTTGAGCTTGGGTGCCAGTTTGGTGATGTCAAATTCATAACCCACATGGCTCACCACAATAATCTTGTTGACGCCTTCGCTGACAAGTTGGTCAATAGCTTTTTGCGTGCTGATCACCTCATCGCTGAACAAGGTGGTGACGTCAGGACGGGATGCATTTTTGGTTTTATTCGCAATTGTGACGCCCACAATGCCAATTTTTTGGCCCTCACGGGTCACAGTTGTGTAAGGCTGGAATTTGCCTGCGATAGGGGATGTATTGCTGGTACTGACGTTGGAAGACAGCAAAGGCGTTTGACACTTTTGAGGGTCTTTGTTCAAAAAGCCGATGAACTTAGACAGTCCGGCATCCCCAGTATCAAACTCATGGTTGCCAAAAGTCATGGCGTCAAAGCAGACAGTGTTCATGACAGCGGCATCGGCCTCGCCCTCACTTTGGGTGAAGTACAGGTCGCCTGTCAGGGCATCGCCTGCATGCAGTTTGATGACATTGGTGCTCTTTGATGCCTCTTCGCTCATGGCCGCGGCCACACGCGCAAATCCACCCATGGGCATGGCCACAAATTTAGTAGCCCCTGCCGCATTCGGCAGCTGAAGCGTCGTGCTTTCCTCATCAAGGCGCGAATGATGGTCGTTGATATGCAGCAAGGTCAAGCTGATCGGAGGTGTGTTGTCCTCAGAGGAGCTGCAGCCTGTCAAGGCGATGGACAGCAGGCTTGCACTCAACACAGATGTGATGAAGTGAGTTCGTCTTTTGGTGTTAAATAGTTTCATGGAGTTGAAATAAATGAATTATTAAAAACTGTTTTTTACTATCTATTTGTTTCAAATTAGTTAAAATTAATTAATAATTGCCTTTGCTGCAGTCGCAGTTTGCATGCGTAGCCGTTTTTTCATGATCAGCTTTGAGTCGCATAACATGCACGCAACCCAATACAGGAGTGCTCTTTATGTGCGGCATCGTCGGCGCTGTTTCCCAACGCAACATCGTTCCCATCCTTGTTCAAGGCTTGCAACGGCTTGAATACCGGGGTTACGACTCTTGCGGCGTGGCTGTCAACAGCGCACAGGCCCAAATGGGTCAAGCAGCTGGCCTGCAACGCGCCCGCAGTACTTCGCGGGTGGCCGAGTTGGTGGCGCAAGTCAACGACGAAAAAACAGGCCTGCAAGGTTTGACTGGTATTGCCCACACCCGCTGGGCAACGCACGGCGCACCCGCGGTTCACAACGCGCATCCGCATTTCAGCCGCGACCGCATTGCCTTGGTGCACAACGGCATCATTGAAAACCATGAAGAGTTGCGTGCCCAGTTGCAAGCCAAGGGCTATGTCTTTGTCAGCCAAACCGACACCGAGGTGATGGCGCACTTGATTGACTCTGTGTACACAGGCGATTTGTTACAAGCGGTTTTTCAAGCCACCCAGCAACTGCGCGGTGCATTCGCTATTGCAGTGATGGCCAAGGACGAACCGCACCGTGTCATTGGTGCGCGTGCTGGCTCGCCGCTTATTTTTGGCAAAGGTGAGGGCGAAAACTTTTTGGCCAGCGACGCCATGGCATTGGCCGGCGTGACCAACCAAATTCTTTACTTGGCCGAAGGCGATGTGGTGGATGTGCAGCTGGGCAGCTTTCAAGTGTTTGACGCCGCGCACCAGCCGGTACAGCGCGAGGTGCTGACAGTGAACGCCCACAGCGGCGCGGCAGAGCTTGGGCCTTACAGCCACTACATGCAAAAAGAAATTTTCGAGCAACCGCGTGCCATTGCCGATACGCTCGAAGGCATAGAGGGCATAGTGCCCGAGTTGTTTGACAACCCCGCGAGCGTTGCCAAAGGCTTGGCTGCCAAAGTGTTTGCTGATATTGATTCGGTATTGATATTGGCTTGCGGCACCAGTTATTACAGCGGATGCGTTGCCAAGTATTGGTTGGAAAGCATTGCCCATATTCCTTGCCAAGTGGAAGTAGCCAGCGAATACCGTTACCGAACATCTGTGCCCAACCCGCGCAGTTTGGTGGTCACCATCAGCCAGTCGGGCGAAACCGCTGACACCTTGGCCGCACTGCGCCACGCACAAGGCTTGGGCATGGACAAAACCCTCACCATTTGCAATGTCGCCACCTCGGCCATGGTGCGCGAGTGTTCGCTGGCCTACATCACACGTGCAGGCGTAGAAATTGGCGTGGCTTCCACCAAGGCTTTCACCACCCAATTGGCCGGTTTGTTTTTACTCACGCTTGCAATTGCCAAAGCCAAGGGGCGTTTGAGTGCGGTAGATGAAACGCAGCACTTGAAAGCCATGCGGCATTTGCCAGTGGCCTTGCAAAGTGTGTTGGCCCTGGAGCCGCAACTCATTGCTTGGGCACAAGACTTTGCCAGCAAAGAAAACGCTCTGTTTTTAGGCCGGGGCTTGCACTACCCCATCGCCTTAGAAGGTGCATTGAAACTCAAAGAGATTAGCTATATACACGCCGAGGCCTACCCTGCGGGAGAGCTTAAACACGGACCGCTGGCGCTGGTCACCAGCGCCATGCCGGTGGTCACCGTGGCACCCAACGATGCCTTGCTTGAAAAACTCAAAAGCAATTTACAAGAGGTGCGTGCGCGTGGTGGTGTGCTGTATGTGCTGGCCGACGCCGACACCCGCATCGAGTCGGGCGAGGGCTTGCATGTGATTCGCATGCCCGAGCATTACGGCGAGCTGTCACCGCTTTTGCATGTGGTGCCGCTGCAGTTGTTGGCCTATCACACTGCTTGTGCGCGGGGGACGGATGTGGACAAACCTAGGAACTTAGCAAAGAGTGTTACGGTGGAGTAAAACAATTCCAACTTAAGGAACACGATGACTGAAGCAGTACCCTTGGTCCGCATGCCCACTTGGTTTATTCCCCACGGCGGCGGCCCGTGCTTCTTCATGGACTGGAACCCCATAGACGCATGGGACCGCATGGCGGATTTTTTGAAAAACGCGTCCCGCAGTTTGCCGCGTCAGCCCAAGGCGATTGTGTTGGTGTCAGCGCACTGGCTTGAGCCCATCGTGGGTATCACCAGTGGCGCACATCCCTCGCTGATTTACGACTATCACGGGTTCCCGCCTCACACTTACGAACTTACCTACCCAGCGCCTGGGGCGCCTGCCTTGGCGGCTCGCATTGCCGATTTGCTGCAAGCCCAAGGCATACCTGCACAACAAGATGCCAAGCGGGGTTTTGACCACGGCGTTTTTATTCCACTCAAACTCATTTTTCCCCAAGCTGATATTCCTGTGGTGCAAGTGTCTCTGCACAACTCGCTAGACCCTGTGCAGCACCTCAACACCGGCCTTGCTTTGCAAGCGTTGCGCAATGAAGACGTGCTCATCATCGGTAGCGGCATGAGTTTTCACCATATGCGTGCCTATGGCAACCCGCAGTACGCGCCCATTTCGGATGAGTTTGATGATTGGCTCACCCAAGCGGTGCAAGCGGAGCCAAAGGAGCGCGAACAGTTGCTGTCAGAGTGGACACTTGCCCCGCGCGCCCGCGATTGCCATCCACCCGGCGCAGAAGAGCATTTGCTGCCACTGATGACGGTGGCAGGAGCGGCAGGGAATTCTGTGGGGCGCAAAGTGTTTTCCGACCGCGTGATGCAAACCACCTTGTCGGCCTTCACTTTCAGTGACTGATCACTTCCTCTGTGCAAACCTTGCCCTTGAGCAAGGGCTTGACCACAATCGCATAGGTGTCGGCATCAAAGCTTGCAGCATTTATAAAGCCTTGATGCGGATATTTCTGAACTTCACCACGCCTTTTTCGTATTGCAAAGCGATGGGGCCAGCGGCACTGATACGGCTGTCGCGGGTGTCCACGGTTTTCTCGCCATTCAGGTAGACCACCATGTGATCACCTTTGAAAGTGATGTCGTAGCTGTTCCATTGACCGCCGGCTTTGCGCAGGGGCGAAACCTTGGCCACATCCACAAGCGCTCCAGTGCCATAGCTGGGGTCGGGTCGTTCGTCGTAAATATTCACCTCGTAGGCATTGGTGGCAGTGATGTTTTGCAAATCGGTGAGGCGCATATAAATGCCACTGTTGGCGCTGGAGTCAACCCAGAAATCAAGCTTGAGTTGGAAGTCTTTGTAGTTTTGGCGGGTTAACAAAAAACCGCTGCCCAGATCGGCTTGCACCAGGTTTTCTTGCAGCCGCCAGTTGGCGTTTCCTACCGGCTTCCATTGGTTTAAATGAGAGCCATCAAAAAGCGTGGTGTAACTCGCATCTTCGGAAGACCACTCCAGCATGCCGCTCATATTGCCGCAAGCACTCAGCAAAGGCAGAGCTAAAACACCTACCCACAGGGCTGCGCGGGATGACAGGGAAGGCTTCTTCATAAATGGCTCCTTGGAAAGGTTGAATGCTGACAGGTATTCGATGACTATAATTTGTTTGCACTCATGAGCTCATTGAATTTCATTCGCACAGACATACAGGCCATGAGCGCATACATGGTTCAGCCAGCCACAGGCATGGTCAAACTCGATGCCATGGAAAACCCCTACACCCTGTCACCCGACTTGCAAGCCGAGTTAGGTCGCAGACTGGGCGCTGTGGCCCTGAACCGTTACCCCAGCCAACGCGTGGAAGACCTGAAAACCGCGCTGCAAACTTATGTGGACATGCCCGCAGGCTGCTCCCTGATGCTGGGCAATGGCTCGGATGAACTTATTTCCTTGCTGTCTTTAGCCTGCCAAGCACCTGGCGCGGTGGCTTTGGCCCCCGAACCCGGCTTTGTCATGTACGCCCTCAGCACCCAGTTGCAGGGTTTGACTTATGTGCCAGTCAGTTTGACGGCTGACTTCGAGCTGGACGAAGCCGCCATGTCTGCCGCCATAGAAAAGCACCAACCGGCGATTGTGTATTTGGCTTATCCCAACAACCCTTCGGCCAATTTATGGGATGCCTCCATCATGCGCCGCCTGATCGCCCAAGTGAGTGTTTATGGTGGTTGGGTGGTATTGGATGAGGCCTATCAACCGTTTTCTTCGCTCACCTGGTGGGACGAAATTCGCCGCGACCCTGCCGCCAATGCCCAAGTGCTGCTGATGCGTACCTTGTCCAAGTTTGGTTTGGCGGGCGTTCGCATTGGTTACATGCTGGGCCGCGCTGAAGTCATTGCCCATATCGACAAAATTCGCCCGCCCTACAACATCAGCGTGCTCAATGCCGAGTGCGCTTTGTTTGCGCTGGAGCACCAAGCGGTTTTCCAAGCGCAAGCGCAGGCTATTCGATCAGAGCGCGAGCGCATGAGCGCCGCATTAGGGCTGCTGAAAGGCGTGAAAGTGTTTCCCAGTCAAGCCAATATGCTGCTGGTTCGCTTCGAGGGCGCTGAAGACATTGCCACGCGTTTGTTTGAAGGTTTGCGCGAGCGAGGTATTTTGGTCAAGAACATTTCTAAAATGCATTCTTTGCTGCGCCGTTGTTTACGCCCCTCGGTGGGAA
>CANLWQ010000085.1 GCA_947494405.1 Comamonadaceae bacterium
ACACGCCACTTAAAAACGTCATGGGCGTGATGAGGAAGTTTTGAAACGAGGACATTTGGTCAAATTTGTCTGCCCACAAGCCGGCGATCAACCCCAAGGTACCCAGCATGGCCGCGCCCAACAAGGCAAACACCACAATCCAAACCGGCCAAACCACAGTGAGCGGCGCAAACCACACAGTGACCAGCAAAACACCCAAGCCCACAGCCATGCCGCGCACGACAGCCGCCAAGACATAGGCGGCAAACCAGCTCCAGTGGCCCAAAGGCGTGAGCAAAATAAACACCAAATTGCCCATCATCTTGCTTTGCACCATCGAGGAAGAACTGTTGGCAAAAGCGTTTTGCAGCAAGCTCATCATCACCAAACCAGGCACCAAAAACGCGGTGTAACTGACACTGTCGTAAACCGTGATGCGGCCTTCCAACAAATGCCCAAAAATCAACATGTACAAAAGCGCTGTGAGCACGGGCGCGGCAATGGTTTGGGCGCTGACTTTCCAAAAGCGCAGCACTTCTTTGTAAAACAAAGCTTGCCAACCGGTCATGATGCGGCCCCCATGACGTCCAAAAACACATCTTCCAAATCGGCTTTGCGAATTTCCACGTCTTGCGCCACCAAGCCAGCTTGGCGCAAGGCAGCCAAGTAGTGCTCGATTTGCGCCGCGTCATGCGCGGGGAACTGCACAATGCGGCCGGTAACCCTGGCTTGCGCGGCCAATTCGGGCGGCAGTTGTTCATCAAGCTTAAAGCGCAACACATTGCTGGAGGCGTTTTTCAACAAGTCGCAGGTGTTGTCCAGCGCCACCACCCGTCCGTTTTTCAGCATAGCAATGCGCGCGCACAAAGCTTCAGACTCTTCCAAGTAATGGGTGGTCAACAGCACAGTGTGGCCTTCACGGTTTAAGCGGGCAATGAATTGCCACAGGGTTTGGCGCAACTCCACATCCACACCTGCGGTGGGTTCATCCAGCACGATGACTGGGGGTTTGTGCACCAAGGCTTGGGCCACCAGCACCCGCCGCTTCATGCCGCCCGAGAGTTGGCGCATATTGTGGTCGGCCTTGTCGGCCAGCCCCAAGCAGTCGAGGAGTTCGTCTAACCAAGCGTCGTTGCGGGTGATACCAAAATAGCCCGACTGAAACTTCAGGGCTTCGCGCACAGTGAAAAATGGGTCAAACACCAGTTCTTGGGGCACCACGCCCAATATTTTGCGAACCTGCGCGGCCTGGGTTTGCACATCCAAGCCATGCACCTGTATGCGCCCACTGCTGGCCTGCATGAGGCCGGCCAAGATGCTGATGAGCGTGGTTTTACCCGCGCCATTGGGCCCGAGCAAGCCGAAAAATTCGCCTTCTTGGATATCGAAGCTGATGCCATCGAGCGCCTTGAAAGCGCCACGCGCGCCGTTGAAGGTTTTAGAAACCGACTGAAAAGAGATAGCTGTCATAAGTCAAGCCTTTGATTCTAAGGCTTAGCGCTTGACGGGAACTATGACTGTAAATGCAGCAAGTCTTGCACGCCATAGACGCGTGCCAAGGCCAGCGCCTTGGCTGGCAGACCGCTGACTTGAAGCGTGTGCTGGTGCAGGGCCGCTTCACGCAAACCCGCTAAGAGAACGGCCAAAGCCGAGGAATCAAATTGAGTCAATCTGGATGCATCAATTTGCAGCAGGGGCTGGGTGCGCGCCAAGTCACAAACCTGGGCGGCTACCGCACTTGCTTGGTCATGGGTGAGCTGGGCGGGCAATTGAAAAACGCCGTTTTCACTCATTTGCGGCTATTGGATTTGTTGCGCTCGGCCAAGGTGTTAATCAAACCGTCTATACCTTTGGCGTTGATTTCTTGGGAAAACTGGGTGCGGTAGTTATCGACCAACCACACGCCCAGCAAATTGAAGTTGTAAATCTTCCAACCCCCTGGGGCATCAGCACTTTTTTCCAGACGGTAGTCCAAAGGCAATGGCTCTTTGCCGCCACGTATTTCTGAGCGCACCAACACCTCGTTGTCTTCGGGGTTGCCCTTAAAGCCCTTGACCACGATGGATTGGTTTTCTTTGGCCTGCGACAAAGCACCTGAGTAACTGCGCACCAAAAGCATTTTGAATTCTTCTTGCAAACGCTTTTGCTGTTCTGGCGTGGCTTGACGCCAAGCGGGACCCACTGCAGAAGCGGTCATGCGCTGGAAGTTGACATTGGGCAGCACCCGAGTGTCGACCAAATTGGCCAGCTTTTGCAGGTCGCCGGCTTTGACCGCTGGGTCTTTACGCACCACCTCCATCAATTCATTGGAGAGTTCTTGCATGAAGACATCTGGGGCCTGCTGCGCGGCTTGCACAGGCAAGGCAGCAAAAAAACCAAAGACAACTGGGGCCAACCTTTTCCACATGGAAAAACCTTCTTTTGAATTCAACAAGGGGGACATTATTATTTATTTGAGATATCTTTATCAGGTCTATCAAAATTTTCTTGCCCGTCATCTGCATCTGTTGGCGGGCCGCGCCTGGTTTCAGCTTGACGTTTTTGCAAATAAGCATCTCTCACAAAACTGTATTTATCCAAAGCCATCTCATTTAAGCGGTCGTCCATGCCCAAAAACCGGGCTCTTTTGTCGACCAAACGCAAAACTGTACCTTGATTGCGAGAGGCCACAGGGTTGATATAGCCCCAAGGGTCCCCTTGGCTGTCAACCAGTAACGCGGCAGCGTCCCTAACGGTAGACGGGCCCATCAGGGGCAACACCACATAAGGACCCGCGGGCATGCCCCAGTAACCCAAGGTTTGCCCAAAATCAGCCGGGTGCTTTTGCAAGCCCAAGGGCGTGCCCACATCCAAGAGACCATACAAGCCAACAACGGAATTGATCGCCACCCGCACACCGGTTTCGACGGTTTCTTTGGGTTTGAGTTGCAAGCCATTGTTCACCACCGACCACACATCACGCAAATTGCCAAAAAAGTTTTGCACAGTGGTTTGCAGCAAATTGGGTGTGTAGTCACGGTAGGTTTTGGCCACCGGTCTGAGCACGGCTTGGTCAACGTTGTCGTTGAAGGCGTCTATGCGGCGGTTGGTGGCCTCAAACGGGTCCAGGGGATTGCCACCCGAGGTGCTGGCGCAACCGGTCATGGCCAAACAGCCCCATATCAGCAGCCAAGAAAAACGATGAGACAAGCCCTGCATATTTATTTGCCGTCCGTGTTGGCTGCTGGTTCGGCGGCTTTGTTGTAGAGAAAACGGCTGATGAGGTTCTCTAGCACCACTGCCGACTGGGTGTCTTGCACCTTGTCGCCCTCGGCCAAGGTTTTCTCGTCTGCACCGGCTTCAATGCCAATGTATTGCTCGCCCAGCAAACCACTGGTGAGAATTTTCAAAGAACTGTCTTTGGGAAATTGGTGCTGGGTTTCAATCGCCATGACCACTTTGGCTTGGTAAGTTTTGCTATCGAAGACGATGTTTTTAACGCGCCCAACCACCACGCCCGCGCTTTTCACCGCCGCTTGTTTTTTCAAGCCGCCAATATTGTCGAAAAGGGCTGTGACTTGATAGGTTTTTTGGAAACTCAGGCTGAGCAAATTGGCCGACTGCAAAGCCAAAAACAGCAGCGCTGCCGCGCCAATAAGCACCAACATACCCACCCATATATCGTTGTTCGAGCGTTGCATTTCTTGAACCTCTTCAAATAGTAAACATCAATGCCGTGAGCACAAAGTCTAAGGCCAGCACACTCAAAGACGCCAGCACCACAGTTCGCGTGGTGGCCCTTGCCACACCCTCTGGCGTGGGTTGCGCCTCAAAACCTTGACGCAAGGCCACAAAACTGACGGTGGTGCCAAACACCAGACTTTTCACCACGCCATTGCCCACATCCCGCCAAACATCGACCCCGCTTTGCATCTGTCCCCAAAACGAGCCGCTGTCGACCCCAATCATCACCACACCCACAACCCAGCCGCCCAAAATACCCACCGCACTGAATACCGCCGAGAGTATGGGCATGACAAACACGCCAGCCCAAAAACGGGGCGCCAAAATACGCCTCACCGGATCGATGGCCATCATCTCCATGGCGCTGAGTTGCTCGCCAGCTTTCATCAAACCAATCTCAGCCGTCAGTGAGGTGCCAGCCCGGCCCGCAAACAACAATGCACTGACCACCGGTCCGAGTTCTCGCACCAAGCTCAAAGCCACCAACAAGCCTAAGGCAGAAGCCGATCCATAGCGCTGCAGCGTGTAATAGCCTTGCAATCCCAACACAAAGCCCACAAACAGGCCAGACACCGAAATGATGGCCAGTGAATAGTTGCCCAAAAAATGCATTTGGTCGCGTACCAAACCAAAGCGTCGCAAGCAGCTGGGTGCACACAGGAGTAACTGCCAAAACAAGCGTGTGGCATGACCAATGTCGGCCACGACCACGCGAAGCGTCCATCCCAAATGGGCTAAACCGCGAACTATCATTTGGCCCCTCTCGGCGCTTGCACGCCAAAGTCTTGGGCAACGCCTGTCGCCGGATAGTGGAACTGCACCGGTCCATCGGGCGCGGCGCTGACAAACTGGTGCACCAAGGGGTCACGGCTTTCTCGCACTTCTTCGGGCGTGCCTTGCGCGGCGATGCGCCCGTTGGCCAGCACAATGACCTGGTCGGCTATAGCGAAAGTTTCATCCAAGTCGTGCGAGACGATGATGCTGGTCAAACCTAAAGCGTCATTCAACTGGCGAATCAAACGCGCCGCCGTGCCCAAAGAAATGGGGTCTAAGCCGGCAAAAGGTTCGTCGTACATCACCAACTCGGGGTCGAGTGCAATAGCGCGTGCCAAAGCCACACGCCGCGCCATACCGCCGGATATTTCGCTGGGCAGCAAATCGCGCGCACCGCGCAAACCCACCGCCTCTAATTTCATCAACACAATATCGCGCACCATGGCCTCGGGCAAATCGGTGTGCTCGCGCAAGGGAAAAGCCACGTTGTCAAACACACTGATGTCGGTGAACAAAGCGCCAAACTGAAACAACATGCCCATGCGCCGGCGCGCGGCGTACAGCTGGTCGTGAGAGAGTTGGGAGACCTCTTGACCGTCAAACAGCAAGCTGCCTGACTGGGCTGTGTACTGCCCGCCAATCAAGCGCAAAACCGTGGTTTTGCCCCCTCCAGAAGCGCCCATGAGCGCGGTGATTTTGCCGCGCGGCACCTCCAAGCTGACGCCTTGCAAAATGGCTCTGTCACCATAAGCAAAGTGCAGATCGCGTAAAACGACCAAAGGCGTGGAAGAAGAGGACATAGACCGCTACTTTAACGCGGCAACTCGCTCTCACCCATCAGGTACTGATCGATGGTGCGTGCGGCTTGTCGGCCTTCGCGAATCGCCCAGACCACCAAGGACTGGCCGCGGCGCATGTCACCGGCGGCAAACACCTTGGGCACATTGGTGATGTAGCCGCCTTCTTCGCTATGTGCTCGGGCATTGCCCCGGGCGTCTTTGTCCACCCCAAAAGCATCGAGCACGGTGGCCACAGGGTTGGTGAATCCCATGGCCAACAGCACCATATCGGCTGGGTATTCTTTTTCTGTGCCGGCCACTTCGGTGAGTTTGCCGTCTTTCATTTCGACACGCACAGTTTTCAAGCCAGTGATTTTTCCATTTTGACCAATGAATTCTTTGGTAGAGATGGCGAATTCGCGTTCCAGAACGCCTTTTTCAGCGCCTTCTTCATGGCTGGAACTGGTGCGTAATTTCAAAGGCCAGTAGGGCCAGATCATGGCTTTGTTTTCGTGCTCGGGTGGCTGGGGCATGACCTCGAACTGGGTGACGCTGGCCGCGCCGTGGCGTGTGCTGGTGCCCACGCAGTCGCTGCCGGTGTCGCCCCCGCCAATCACGATCACGTGTTTGCCATCGGCGCGGAGTTGGTCTTTCACTTTGTCGCCTGCGACGATTTTGTTTTGCTGGGGCAAAAACTCCATGGCGAAATGCACGCCAGACAAGTCGCGCCCGGGCACGGGCAAATCCCGCGACTGCTCGGCGCCACCGCTGAGCAGCACCGCGTCAAATTCTTTTTTCAGCTGTTCAGCGCTGATGGTTTCCTTGGCCCAGTTGGTGACCTTGGTGTCCTTGGGCCAGTTGCCCACCAACACACCGGTTTTGAACACCACGCCCTCGGCCTGCATTTGCTCGACACGGCGATCGATATGGATTTTTTCCATTTTGAAGTCGGGAATGCCATAGCGCAACAAGCCGCCCACTCGGTCGTTTTTCTCAAACACGGTGACTTCATGGCCCACCCGCGCCAACTGCTGGGCGGCGGCCATGCCTGCGGGACCAGCGCCAATCACAGCGACTTTTTTGCCGGTCTTTTTGGTCGGTGGCTGAGGCACAACCCAACCCTCGGCCCAGCCACGGTCAATGATGGCGTGCTCTATGGACTTGATGCCCACCGCGTCACCATTGAAATTGACCACGCAAGCGGCCTCGCAAGGTGCGGGGCAAATGCGGCCGGTGAACTCGGGGAAATTATTGGTGCTGTGCAGTACCGTCAAGGCGTTGTGCCATTGGTCGTTGAACACCAAATCATTGAAGTCGGGGATGATGTTGTTGACCGGGCAGCCACTGTTGCAAAACGGTGTGCCGCAGTCCATGCAACGCGCGCTTTGGTCTTTGGCCTGCGCCGGCGTCAAGCCGATCACAAACTCTTTGTAATGTTTCAAGCGCTCGGGCACGGGCTTGTAGCCCTCTTCGATACGCTCAAACTCCATGAAACCGGTGATTTTTCCCATGATATGTGTATCCTTTTTATGCGCTTAAGACTAGACCGCGACCTTTTTTACCTTGGCAGGTTTGTCTGAAGCAGCGGCCGCTGCCAGTTCACCCAAAGCACGTTTGTATTCATTGGGGAAGACCTTGACAAACTTGCCACGCGCTTGAGCCCAGTCGTCCAGCAATGCGCGTGCGCGTTTGGAGCCGGTCCAGCGGTGGTGATCTTCGAGCAGCTTCTTTAACTGAGCTTCATCGCTTTGGCCACGGTGCCACAAAGCCTGAGGTATTTCAGCAACTTGGGTTTTCTCGTCCAGCACTTTCTCCATACTGACCATGGCGGTGTTGCAACGTTTGTCGAACAAGCCATCTTCGTTGTACACATAGGCCACGCCTCCGCTCATGCCGGCAGCAAAGTTGCGACCCGTGATGCCCAGCACGGCCACGGTGCCGCCTGTCATGTATTCGCAGCCATGGTCACCCGTGCCCTCTACCACGGTGGTGGCACCCGACAAACGCACGGCGAAACGCTCGCCAGCGACGCCACTGAAAAATGCTTCGCCGCTGGTGGCGCCGTACAACACGGTGTTGCCCACGATGGTGTTGGCTACGGCCTCACCGCGAAAGTCTATGCTGGGTCGCACCACCACACGCCCACCGGAAAGTCCTTTGCCGGTGTAGTCGTTGGCGTCGCCTATGAGGTACAGCGTGATGCCATTGGCCAAAAATGCGCCAAAAGATTGACCGCCTGTGCCTTCTAATTGAATGCGCAAGGTGTCGTCAGGCAAGCCTTCGGGTCGCACTTTGGTGAGTGCACCCGACAACATTGCGCCCACCGAGCGGTTGACGTTGCGGGCGACTTCCATGAACTGCACTTTGTCGCCTTTGTCGATGGCGGCGCGACTTTTCTCAATCAGCACTTTGTCCAAAGCTTTGTCCAAACCGTGGTCTTGGGTGCTGGTGTGGAACAAGGGCGTGCCTGCGGGTACTTCGGGGCGCGCCAACAAGCGGGTGAAATCCAGGCCACGGGCCTTCCAATGCTCAACACCTTGTTTCATGTCCAGCAAATCGGAGCGACCAATGAGGTCGTCGAACTTGGCAATCCCCAGTTGCGCCATGATGTGACGCACCTCTTCAGCAATAAAGAAGAAATAGTTCACCACATGCTCTGGCTTGCCAGAGAATTTTTGGCGCAGCAGC
>CANLWQ010000086.1 GCA_947494405.1 Comamonadaceae bacterium
CTATCGCGGTACAAAACTTCAATGAACAAGCTTGTATTTTGGCCTTGGGCGGTTTGTATGCCTTGTCGTCTGCGTTTGGCTTGAGCGCTTTTACGGCCATTGTTTGTTTTGGCGTGATCGTGGCGGGCAATATGTGGCTGATTCAGCGCTGGCATCAAAGCAACTGCATTCACCACGCCCAAGAGGTCGAGCGCTTGCTGGACATCGCCCGCCAAGACCCTTCTCACTGAACGCCATGACTAGCATTTGGGGGCCGGTGCTGGCCTTGGTTTTCAATGCCGCCGTGTTCGGTTTGAGCTGGTGGCCTCTGAGAGAAATGCAAGCCCGCGGCCTGCACCCCCTGTGGGCCACCGCTTTGATGTTTGGCTTGGCCTATGTTTGCATCCTTGCCTACCGACCACAATCTTGGCGCGGCTTGTTGCGCCATCCCGTCTTGTGGTGGCTGTTCATCGCCTCGGGGCTGACCAACTTTGGCTTCAACTGGGCTGTCACCTTGGGCGATGTGGTGAGAGTGGTTTTGCTTTTTTACACCATGCCTGCATGGGCAGTGGTATTGGCTTGGTGGCTGCTGGGCGAGCGCCCCAGCCGCGGCGGCTTGCTGCGTTTGTTGTTGGCACTCTTGGGTGTGGCACTGGTGCTGAAAACCCCCGAGATGGACTGGCCATGGCCGTCTTCTTTGCTGGACTATTTAGCGCTTTTGGGCGGCGCGAGTTTTGCCTTGGTT
This sequence comes from Comamonadaceae bacterium, assembly GCA_947494405.1. Lineage (GTDB taxonomy): Bacteria > Pseudomonadota > Gammaproteobacteria > Burkholderiales > Burkholderiaceae_C > Limnohabitans. Next base: position 725 of record CANLWQ010000086.1, read on the forward strand.
AATGTCTTGCTGCGCAAATTGGCCTATGTGCCCGACAGCGAACGCACCAGCGCCATGTTTGCCGGCGGCATGCTGGTGACTGCCTTGGCGGCAGCCATTGGCGTGCCCTTGGGTGTGGTGTCTGTGCCTAGCGATGTGAGTTGGTGGCCGTATGCGCTGGGCCTGTCGCTTCTTTTGCTGGCGGCCAACGCCAGCTTGCAATATGGCGCAGCACGCTTGCCCGCCAGCACCACGGCTTTGGTGATGTTGTCCGAAATTGTCTTTGCCACCCTGTCGTCTGTGGCCTTGGGTGCGTCTGAGCTCAGCGAACGCAAACTCTTAGGGGGCGCGCTGATTGTGTTGGCGGCGTTTTTAGCGACAATGCCCACACCATCCAAGGAACCCTCTTTATGACCACTCTTTACGATTTCCAAGCCCAGTCCATTACCGGCGAGACGGTGAACCTTTCCGATTACAAAGACAAAGCTTTGTTGATTGTCAATACCGCCAGCGCTTGCGGTTTCACACCTCAATTTGCTGGCTTGGAAGCTTTGCAACAAGAGTTTGCATCGCAAGGTTTGGTGATTTTGGGTTTTCCATGCAACCAGTTTGGCAGCCAAGACCCCGGCAGCAATGAAGACATTGGTGCTTTTTGCCAAAAAAACTATGGCGTGAGCTTTCCCATGATGGCCAAAATCGATGTCAACGGCCCACAAGCGCATCCCTTGTTTCAGTGGCTCAAAACACAGGCGCCAGGCATCTTGGGCAGTGAAGGCATCAAGTGGAACTTCACCAAATTTTTAGTGAATCGCCAAGGGCAGGTGGTCAAGCGCTATGCGTCGCTTGATAAACCCGCCAGCATGTCGGCAGATATTGCCGCAGCTTTGGCCTGAGCCTGAGCACCTAGCAACCCAACACCCCGGTGCATAGACCATGCCCCTCTCACAAACGGCCAAGTGGGTAACTGCGCAAACCACCGCCAGGTGGTGGTCGCAGGATTTGGCTGGCCAGCGACACTTTATGCTGCAAAGCTATTTGTTGTTGATTTTTTTGATTGTGGGCGGTTTTTGTTTTATCCAAGGCCCGACTGATTATTTGCTGTCAAATCTGTTGGCACTGGCTGCCTTGGCCTTGCTTTACCTGCTTTATACGCTGCGCATCTTGGATTTAGCCTGGGTGGCCAACAGCATGATTGCCGTCAGTTTTGGTCTTATTTACTCCATTGTTTTGCGAGGCGGCGGCTTGTCTTCGCCATTGATGCTGTGGCTGGGCGTGGTGCCTGTGCCTGCCATTTTTCTGCTCGGTATTTCCAGCAGCTTGAAGTGGGCGGCTGGCGTTATTTTCAGTATCTTGTTGCTGTTTGGGCTCACCGCGTTGGGAGGGTTGCCCACAGAGTTTCATTACCAGCGAAGTCACATCACTTGGGCTGCCATCAGCAGTATGTGCGTAGCCAGCACAGTGTTTTTCTTGCCACTTATCTACCACCTGCTGAACAAACGACAACTGGCTGACATTGAGCAGCGCAACACCGAACTCGAGCAGGCCCGCACCGAATTGTTGCAGTCAGAAAACCACAAAGACCGTTTCATGGCGGCCGTCGGCCATGAACTGCGAACACCCATGAATGCGATTTTGGGCTTCAATGACTTGTTGCGCCAAGATGAACAGCTCTCTGCTGATGACCAAGAAACTGTTTCTCTCATCAGTCAATCCACCCGCAAGTTGCTCAAACTCATCAACCAAATTTTGGATTTTTCGCAATTGCAAGCCGGCCGATTGCTGCTGAACATGGAACCCACCTTGTTAGAGGAGGTGATTCAACATGTGGTCAACAGCATTCGCCCCCAAGTCAACCCCCAGGTGACGTTGCAATTTGAGTTGGCGCAGGATGTGCCGGTTTGGATCCACACAGATGCGCAAAGGCTCAAGGAAGTGTTGCTGAGTTTGCTGGACAATGCCTGCAAGTTCACCAGCGAAGGTCGGGTGTTGCTGCGCATCAGTGTGCAAGAACAGCAATTGTGGTTTGAAGTGATAGACAGCGGCACCGGTGTCGCTGCCGAGTTTCAAGCCCACATCTTCAACCGTTTTGAGCATGCCGACCAAGAAACCTTGCGTCAGTTTGGGGGTACCGGTTTAGGCTTGGCGGTTGCCAAACTTTTGATCGAACTCTTGGGCGGTCAAATAGGTTTGGAGAGTCAACTCGGTCAGGGTTCGCGGTTTTGGTTTCATCTGCCGCTGCGGCCCTGTGAAGCACCCGATCATGCGATCAGCTCCCCATTGAGTTTGCCGGTATGGGACCATCCCTTTCATTTGTTGTTGGTCGATGACCACTTGATTAACTTGCAATTGGCGCGCCATTTGTGTCAGAGTATTTGGCCCCAAGCAAACATCATCAGCGTCTCCTCTGGCGCAGACTGTTTAAGTACGCTCAAAAAGTCAGCCGTTGATTTGGTGCTGATGGACATGTTCATGCCCGAGATGGATGGCCCACAAACCTGCCAAACCATTCGCCAGGCGTTTCCCGCGCCCGTGTGTGATGTACCCATCATTGGCTTGACCGCCAGCACCCACCCGCAAGATTTGCAAGCCTGCAAGGATGCGGGGATGAACGCCGTGATTCTCAAACCCATAGACAAAACGGTATTGACTAAAGTCGTGCAAGACCATTTGTCATCCCGCCTTGTTCAAGGGCCGGCCCTGTGAGCGCTTTTTTAAACCCGTTGCTCAAACGCTGGCTGCCAGCGAGTTGGCTGGATAACCATTTGTTTGTTTTTTCATTGGTGGTTTTTGTGCTGGGCGTGGCGCTGTTGTTGCTCGCCCCTTTTTCCGGGCCCTCAGTTCCCCTGATTATTTTCAATGCCTTAACTGGTGCAGTGTTCATTGTGATGAGCATTGGGTGTTTGATGGGCTGGCCGCTGCGCTTGGTGATCCATTCCTCGCTGGTCTTCACCGCATTGAATTTGATTTACGAATGCGTCACCACGGGCGGTTTGTTTTCCACCGCGATTTGCTGGGTGGCGGTGTTGCCCTTGGCGCCCATGTTTTTGCTCGGATTGAAAGAAGGCTTGATGTGGTTTGGCATCAGCAATTTGATCTACCTGGGTTTGTGGGTGGCGATGTTGCAAAACTGGATCCCAGACGAACTGGTGACAAATGCGCAAATGCACTGGTACAGCGGTATCAGCTATATCCTGAGTTGTCTCACCATCTTGGCCCTGCCCTTGGTGGTGGACCGCGAGTTCAAACGCAATATCGCCACCAGCCACACGCGAGAGCAACAACTGCTTGACAAACGCGCTTCACTGCTGCGCGCACAAAGCTTTAAGAACAGCTTTATTTCCACCCTTAGCCATGAGTTGCGCACGCCCATGAATGCCATCATGGGTTTTAACGATTTACTGTCCATGCGTTTGGCCAACAACCCACAGGCCTTGGCCTTGGTGAATATGTCGCGGCAATCGGGCGAGCATTTGCTCACCGTCATCAACGATTTGTTGGATTTTTCGCAAATGCAAATGGGGCAATTGAAAACCAACCCTGAGCCGTTTGATTTGATTGCCAATGTGCGTGCTGCGTTTATGTTGTTTGACCAACGGGTTGACAGCATGAATATCGATTACCAACTGGCCTTGGCCGACGACTTGCCACGCGTGGTGATTTCCGACCGTCACCGGCTGACACAGATATTGGTCAATTTGCTTGGCAACGCCATCAAGTTCACCCACCAAGGCAAAGTGTGTTTGTCGGTGTCACGCGATGGCGCCGAGCTGGTATTCGAGGTGCGCGACACAGGCATTGGTGTGGCACCTGAACGCATAGATAAAATTTTTGAACGCTTTGAACAAGCCACCGACCAAACCTCCAAAATGTACGGTGGAACCGGCTTGGGCCTGTCGATTTGCCTGGTCTTGGTTCAGTTGCTGGGTGGGCGCATGGGGGTTGAAAGTGTCTTGGGTCAAGGTTCGTGTTTTTGGTTTCGACTGCCCTTGAAAGAAGTAGCCCAGACACGCAACCCATCTGCTGAATTGCGCATTGGCGGCTCTTGGGAAAATGTGCCGGTGCGCTTTTTGATCGTCGATGACCACCCGGTGAACCGCCTGCTGGCTTGTCACATCGTGCAATCACACTGGCCACAGGCCCAATTGCACCAAGCCGAAACAGGTAAACAAGCTTTGGAATTCTTGGCGTCTGAGCCCTGTGACTTGGTGCTGATGGACATGGTCATGCCAGAGATGGATGGCATTGAAGCCACCATGCAGATTCGCCAAAGCTTGGCACCACCCCAGTGCGATGTACCGGTGGTGATTTTGACTGCCAATGTGAATACACAAGACCACCAGCGCTGTGAGCAAGCCGGCGTTGATGGCTTGATGGTCAAGCCCTTCGATCGCGTCAAGCTGTGCGCGCTGCTTGAAGAGCAGTTGCTGAGCTCCAGTACTTATTTACAAAACCTAGGTGCGCGCAGCGGGGGCTAAGGCCGCGTCCACCATCTCTACCCAATGGCGTACAGGTGTTTGTGTGCCACTTTGCAAATGGGTGATGCAACCAATGTTGGCGCTGATGATGGCAGAGGGCTGCATCTCGCCCAAGTTGCCCAACTTGCGGTCGCGCAACTGGGTAGCGAGAACAGGCTGCAACACACTGTAGGTGCCGGCCGAGCCGCAACACAAATGGGCTTCGTTGCCGGTGATGCGTACCTTGAAGCCCAAAGCGCTCATATGTGTTTCCACTTCGCCTTTGAGTTGCTGGCCGTGTTGCAAAGTACACGGTGGGTGAAACGCCAGCAAGCCTTGTTGCTGTGCCTGTTGGGATGCAAGCTTGGGCAGCAACAACGGCACCAAACTGGGCAGCAGTTCGCTTAAATCTTGGGTTAACTCGCTGATGCGACGCGCCTTTTCGGCATAGGCAGGGTCGTGGCGAAAAATATGGCCATAGTCTTTCACCGTGACGCCGCAGCCTGATGCGTTCATCACAATCGCTTCCACGCCTTGCGCTATATGCGGCCACCAAGCGTCGATATTGTTTTTCATTTGCAGGTGAGCTGCATCTTGGTCGTTCAAGTGAAACTTCACGCCGCCGCAGCAACCGGCCAAAGGCTCAACGATGGTTTGTATGCCGCAAGCATCCAACACCCGCGCCGTGGCGCTGTTGATATTGGGGCTCATGCTGGGCTGCACACAACCGGCCAGCAGCAACACCTTGCGGGCATGGCTGTGGGTCGGCCAAGCGCCCGCATTGCGTGCTTGGGGTACTTTGGCTTTGAGCGATTCGGGCAACAAGGCTCGCACGCTTTGACCCAGCTTCATGGCCGGCGCAAACAGCGGCGAGGTCAAGCCTTCTTTCAAGGCCCAACGCACGGTTTGCTCCGCCATAGGGCGAGGCACTTTTTCGTCCACCAGTTTGCGACCTATGTCTATCAAATGGCCGTACTGCACACCGCTGGGACAAGTGGTTTCACAGTTGCGGCAGGTAAGACATCTGTCCAAATGCAACTGGGTGTCACGGGTCGGCGCCTCGCCTTCCAAAACTTGCTTGATGAGGTAGATGCGCCCGCGTGGCCCGTCGAGCTCGTCGCCCAACAGTTGGTAGGTTGGGCAAGTGGCTGTGCAAAAACCGCAGTGCACGCATTTGCGCAAAATCGCCTCGGCCTCTTGGCCGTCGGCTGTGTGCTGGTATTCGGGGGCGAGATTGGTTTGCATGATTTTTAAAAAAGACCGAGCCGCCCCGTGTTGAACACGCCGTGCGGGTCAAATTGTTTTTGCAGTTCACGCTGAATGCGTTGCTGAACGGTGGACAGTGAAGTGAACACGCTGGGCATATCGCTTAGGGGCGTGACGGGGGGGCGAAACACGGTGGCATGGCCGCCGACTTGGGCCGCAGCAGCGCGCAACTCAGACGCCGCCGACAGCGGCGCCCACAGCCAACGTAACGCCCCCTGCCATTCAATCAAAGGCGAGTAAGGCAAGGCCAGCACCGGCGCGGTAGGCGGCAAGCTTAAGCGCCACAAAGCCAAGTCGGGTGCCGGGGGTGTGAAAAAAGGCAGGCTTTGGTCGCGACAGGCAGCCCAATCGATAGAGGCTTGCGCGGTGTCCATCACCGAGGCCGTGCCGCCCGCAGCTTTCACGTCCGCGCTCATGCGCGGCACGGCTGAATTCACCGCGGCCACCGCGCCACGCAAGCGCACAAACAGCATGTCTTGTGCGGGTTGTGTGCTGCTGTCGTTCACCCAGCAACTGGCGTTCAGGGGCAAGGGCTGTGCGCCCCAACGGTGCAGCAATTCAAGCGCCGCCTGCTGAGGCAAGGGGCAGGCCAAGGTGACTTCAGCTGGCGCTTGGGGCAATACTTTCAACGACACATCGGTGATCAGGCCTAGCGTACCCATGCTGCCAGCCAGCACCCGCGAGACGTCATAGCCGGCCACATTTTTCATCACCTGCCCGCCAAAGCTCAGGCACTCGCCTTTGCCGTTGATCATTTGCACACCCAGCACATGGTCGCGCACCCCGCCGGCCACAGCCCGCGCCGGACCGGCCAGGCCACCCGCCACTGCGCCGCCCACGGTGGCTTGGCTGTGCTGATTATTTGCAGCCCTGTAGCGAGGCGGCTCAAAAGCCAAACATTGGCCTTGTTCGGCCAACAAGGCTTCAAGTTCGCTCAAGGGTGTGCCGGCGCGCACAGTGACCACCAATTCGCTGGGCTCGTAACTGACGACACCGGTGTGGGCGCGGGTGTCAAGCACCTGAGCTGAGGCCGCAGCCTCGCCATAAAAATGTAAGCTGTTGCCGCCTTGAATGCTCAGGGTTTGCCCATGAGCAACAGCATGGCGGATTTGAGTAAGAAACTGTTCGATCGCGGATGACATAGACCCGAGATGTTAGCGGTTCCCGCAATGCACCCTCTTGGAGGGGACATGCTCACTTGGCGATAACGCGCACCATCTCCAAGCATTTGTTGGAATAGCCCCATTCGTTGTCGTACCAAGACACGACTTTCACAAACGTGCTGTCCAAAGCGATGCCGGCGTCGGCATCAAATACCGAAGTGCATGGTTCGCCACGGAAGTCGCTGGCCACCACTTTGTCTTCGGTATACCCCAGTACGCCCTTCATGGCACCAAGGCTTTGCGCTTTCATTTCGGCGCAAATCTCGGCGTAGCTGGCGGGCTTGTCCAGTTCCACGGTCAAGTCAACCAC
>CANLWQ010000087.1 GCA_947494405.1 Comamonadaceae bacterium
AAGCGATTGGTTGCAGCAATCGCTAGGAATGACCCAAATTGCGCAAAAAAGCATGGACATCGAAAAGCACATCATCATTTGTGGTTATGGGCGGTGTGGCCAAAACTTAGCCAAGTTATTGCAAACTCAAAACGTGCCCTACATGGCTCTTGATTTAGATCCAGACCGAATCAGTCGCGCACAATCCCATGGTGAACAGGTTGTCTATGGTGATGCAGCACGTTTACAGTCTCTCATGGCGGTGGGATTGGTGCGAGCAAGTGCAGTGGTAGTGACTTACTTAGAAAATGCGTCTGCTATGCGTGTACTTGCGCTTATCCAAGAGCATGCCCCACAAGTGCCGGTTATTGTGAGAACACAAGATGATTTGGACCTGGAGAAACTTCAAGCAGCTGGCGCTGCAGAAGTGGTTCCAGAAACAATTGAAGGATCCTTGATGTTGGCAACGCATGCGCTTTCTTTGGTGGGTGTTCCTATGAAGCGTGTGATTCGCATGGTTCAAGAGCAAAGACATAAGCGTTATGCCTTGCTGAAAGATTTTGATCGCGGTAGCGAAGTTGAAGATAACTAGGACGGGTAATTTCCGATACGCTATGTCTTTTAAGGAAAAACATGATCAAGAAATCAAGCTCAGCCTTGGTCTGGCTCTCAGTGTTTATGCTTTTCGGCGCAGGGGTGCCCGTTTATGCCAACACCCCTCAAAACCATGATGTAGGGGATTTACTGGACACCATCATCCAGAGTCCACACCGCGCCGAGGCCAACCGCTTACGCGATCAATTCCGCCACCCTAAAGAGACACTGCTGTTTGTGAAGCCTTAAACCCATCCTTACCTCTCACCCATATGATTTTTCATAACTTGCGTTGGCTGATAACGACTGCATTAGGTCTGTCAGTATTTACTTTTTCTCATGCACAGTCTGAACCCGATGTCGAAGGCGTTCAAAAACCATTGTGGGAAGCAGGCTTGGCTGGGTTTGGTCTCACCGGCCCAGCATACCCGGGGGCAAATGATGATATTGGCCGAGGACTGGTGGTTCCATGGTTCATTTACCGAGGGCCCGTATGGCGTGCTGCAGGTGGAACAGTAGGCGCCAGAGTGTCCAAAAATGCATTTGCAGAATTTGACATTGGATTCAGCGGTGCGCTGCGCGCTTCCAGCGACAACGTCAAAGTGCGAAGCGGTATGCCTGAATTAGGATTTTTGCTGGAGTTCGGACCACGCGCCAAACTGAATTTGGCGCGTCCCAGTCAAGACTCCGTGGTGAGATTGGAATTGCCATTGCGTGGCGTGTTTGAATTCAACAGTGGTGTTCAATACAGAGGCTTAACGTTCGAGCCCAAACTCACTTACGACAAACGCGATTTGGGCCGTGGCTGGGGATTTTCAGGAAGCTTGGGCTTGATTTATGGTGATCAACAATTCAACCAATACCTTTATGGCGTCCCTTCACAATACGCAACTTCTTCTCGAAGTGCCTACACGGCCAAAGCGGGATTGATCACGCCACGCGCTCAATTGACGCTGTCGCATCAACTCAATTCAGATGTTCGGATGTTTGCATTCACCAGAACAGACTTCTCCGGCAAGGGCGTCAATAGCGATAGCCCTTTGCATTTGAAAGAAAGAGGAACTGCCACAGGATTGGGCGTGATTTGGACACTGGGACGGTCCAGTCAACTGGTCAACGATTGAGAACGCTTGTAAGATGTTGATATCACCAAGCTAAAAGTTACACAGATTGATTATTATGAAAAACTCTATCGTTACTCAAATCAAAAACAAAGCTGCTATTTATTACGCCATTGGTATTGCGCTGTTTTCAGCTATCGCAGTGGTGCTCATCACGTTGGTGATTCTTGTTGACCATAACAGCTGATTCTGTGCGGTTTTGATTTAGCGGCCTGAGCCCCCAACAGCAGCCTTTGCCGGCACAAAACTTGTCTCCTCTTGGCTTCGTGGGGTGGTGGCACCGAACAATGTAAAGCTTCGGTTCAACCTAGCCCCACCATCTCTGGTCAAAGGTTGGTAAACGAGATTGGCTGAATTGCTTGTGCGCGTGGTGGTCATGACATCAAAAGGTATTCGAAGATACATGCCTTTGTCGAAACTGCCTTCACCAAATTTTTCTGCTGACACATTGGTTCTGGTGACCCAAGCACCCACAGACACCCCATTGGTAAATTTCTTGCTGACATCGACTGTCGCGCCAAAGTCACCCGCAAGGTATTGGCCAATATGCAACTGCATTTGTGTGGATTTCCATCCTGTTTCCCAATAAGCTGAGGCATGGCCAGTGTTCACCCTGTAGCCGGTTTGTTCAGCAACACGATCAAACCCCAACAGTTGATCAAAATTTCTCTGCTGCACCCGGTTGAAGTCAATACCAAAAGCAAAAGGACTGTGCCAAGGTCTGTACAACCATTCAACCCCCAAGCCACCATAAGAATTTTCTAAATAGCCAGCATAGACGCTGTAGTACTGGTTGGGTGTCAGTTGATCGAAGTGTGTAATTTGTAAATTGGGAATATTGACGCGGGAGTTAGTCATGTATTCACGCAAATAGGTTCTCACCCTGGGTAAATTGCTAGGCCCTGTGTATTTGAATTTATCGTAGTTGTCCAATAAGTGAAGACTTAACGCGCCGGAGATGGAAAGATTTTCAGCAAGTCTGACTTGCATTGGAAAAGCGACGCCGGCGCTGAACAATAAAAACCCATCGGGGCCACCAATGTTTTGCTGCCAGCTGGGAACCAAACCATAGCTGAAGGTTGAGGGGGTTTTCTGCCAAAGCAATTCAGTGGCATAGCCCTCAGGATCTATAGGTGCTTGCGCAAGAATGGACTCCTGCCTCTCTGAAGGTGGCACGTACTGCGTTTGTTGTTTGACCCATTCCCGTCGGTCTACAACACGCTCTGTCAGTCCAATGCCTTGCTCAACCATATTCAGCTCAAAGGTGTCAATACTCGATGGTGCATCGCGGTTCAAAACTGTAATGATGCGCTCAAGCCTGTCATTCCAGTGCGCGCCTGAAGCCCCTTCAAGCACGATGCGCAAGGTGCTGCCCTTGTATTGGATATTGCTGACACCCCAACCGCTCATGTCACTGACGTCAGCAGCGGTTCCCACCCATTCGATTCGCTCTTTCAAGCTTCGCATGGGCGGCGCTGAGGTGATTTTGGGTGTTGGCAGGTCTGAAACTTTGGGAACTGTCAATCGATGAACCGAGGTTTGCAGGGTTAAGCCAAACACCACAGCATTGCCCCGCTCAAGCCCTAACGTGAGATGGGTGGAGGGATTGGGCCTGTAGGTCAGTCCCAAGTTAAGGGGTGTGTGCTGAGTGCGGTTGTTTCCTTGAGGCTCATTTTGGTAGTTATTGCCATCGAGTTCGGCTTTCAAAACCCAATGATCCCAAGGCGTGTGGTACTGCAGACCACCGAACAAGGCGCTGCGCCCTCTGAAGAAAGCGGCTGTGTTGGCTGTGCCGCCAGTCGCCACCCCTGCACCTCGGGTGTTGAAATTGGGATTGAACAGGGTTAGAGGGTTTTTGATGTTGCCGCTTGAGCCCAAGTATCCCCAAGCCATGCCCAAACTCCAGTCAAACTCACCCACACGTTTGTTGGCTACAAGGTATTCGCTGGAAAACAGGCCTGTGCCACCTGCGTCAATCAGACCTACCGCCAGTTGGGGAATGACGGAAGTTTCAGGCAGAAGTTTGAGCTTCAGGTCTATGCTTTTGTCTTTGTAGGTCTGGTTACCCGACAGTTCAGCGGGGCCGTATAAGCGGTTAAGAACATTGGTATAACGAAAACCTGCTTCAAGCCAATCAAATGGCTGCAAAACCACATTGCTGCGCTCATAGGGATAGATACGGCTGTAATGAAACCTCGCATCCCCTGCTTCGCCCATGCGTGCGCTTGGGGTTTCAAGCAGGCCGATAAAGCCCCAGTTATTGGCGCTGAGCAAAGGGTCTCGGGCAGGCAAACTCGTTACAGCTTGGGGCGGGGTTGCCAGTTTGACCGGCTTAAAGTGTTTCAAAACACTGTCGTAAGTTTGTGTGGCGAGAAACTCAGTCATCAAAGAGGTGGTGGTTGAAAGCAAGCCACTGTCTCTGTGAGGACTCCAAATCAAGGCGCCTGGCGCCAGTTCTGTCTGAGCACGTTCGTTCCATGGAGCAACCGCATATTCATGAACACCGCCATCCGCTTGCACTACCCAAGCCAAGTCGAGAAGTTTGAGAGTTTGCGGATCACAGGCGCGAAGATAGTCGCGGATTTGGGCGCCGCTTTGGTGCGCGAGTGTGCACCTTGTTCCGTTTTGGTAAATCACACTGACTGTGGTGGGCCTCAGAGGTACCGTCACCTTGTGATCTGAATCCAAAATAGGATCACTGCCAGGGTGAGCCTGCAGCCAGCGCGCATCTGTGGATTCCAATCGCACTCTGGCGGTCACCGGCATGGATTCAACAGCAATTTGGAGTTGTTCGCTGATGGCGACGGGCCCTGTGCTCAGTATGGCCAGTTCATCTAACAGGGCATATTTCAGCCGTGTTTGCGCTGGCTGTTCCTTGGGAACAGTCCAAATGGTTCCCAAGGGATAAGAAAATGGCTGAGGTGTTTGGCGTAAAAGCCAGTCACTCAAGCGCTCACCCTTTTTCACTTTTGCCGGGTCTGCGACAGATACGGCTGAATCCGCTGGCACTTGGGCAGCCACGGGCAGGCATGCCAGCATGCCAAGCCAAATGGCGGCCAAGGATAGTTTTAAGGAGTAGCTGGCCATATTTGCCATGTGAAACAAAAATCTTTAGAAAGACACTGGTCTGCGTAAACAACGGCAGCTACCCCGTCTTTGACGCGCAAACCATAACGGGCTGAGGGCAAGCCATGGGCAGAATCCAACACTTTTTCCTCAAACCAGATCAACTCACTGGGAGAAAAGCCCATCAACTGGGCGTTTTTGGGGGTGGGGATTTTGTACAAGTGCACAGACTGCACAATGCCAAAACGAAATCCTGGCATTTCATCCAAATGCCGCGTGAATTTCACTGAGGACGAACCAAGCAGATTCGTCCAAGTGGGTAAGTTGTGGTTGCGTACATTTCGCCAGTCGGTTTCCAGGCCAGTTGTAGACAAGATGCGACCGTTTTGCAGCTTTATCACTTCGCCCTCTGAGCTGTACCAAGTATGTATGGGGCCTTGAGCATCGGTGTCCTTGTAGCCCAGCACCATGAGCAAGGATCTGCCGTTGACAGTGACACGCAAATACCCAAAATTGGGGTTGAGCTTGATGCTGTCAATTTGCTTGCCGCTCCCCAATGCTTCAGACAGGGTTAAGGTCACAGGCGTGTGTCCGCATGAGACCAAGCCCAGGAAAACCAGTAGGAATATCAGCGCTCTCAGCAGCATGTATAAAACAGACAGTCAGATGAAAAAAACCGGGGCCTAAGCCCCGGTTTTAGATAGACAGACAACAGAACTAAGCTGTCTTAAACCATTAGGTTCCTGTTGTTCCAGAGGTAGAACCAGTGGTGCCAGTGGACAGGCTGATGGTTGTTCCAGTGATACCCAATTTAGCCAAGGTGGCGGTGTAGCTGGTGATGGTTGAGTTAGCTGCGGTTTGTGCTGCAGCGGCTGCGGTTACTGCAGTAGCCAAGGCTGTGTCAAAGGCGGTGGGAATTGTTTTTCCTTTAGCAACCAGAGCAGCTCTGAGTGAGGTCAATAAGGTGTTGACATACAAAGCATCTTCAGCCGCAGTTTTTGCTGTAGTTGCTGCCTTAAAGCTAAGAGCGGCCAATTCTGCTTTGGTACAGGTTGTGGCTGCAGCGCAAATCATACGACTGCCATTCATTACACCACTAACAGTCACTGCGCTAGCAGCTAACAAATCAGAGGCTGCGGTTGCTGCTGCGGCTGCTGAAGCAGTTGCCGCGGTAATTGCAGTGTTTGCAGTTGCAAGTTGTGCTGTCAATGCTGCATCACCTGTGACCAATGAGGACACTGCAGCAGTAGCGGCAGTTGCTTGGGTGCTCGCTGCAGCTGCTTGGGTTGAAGCAGTGGAAGCGGTTGTTGCAGAGCTTGCCGCATCTTGAGTGGCAGTGGTCGTCACTGCAGCTACACCACTGCTACCGCTGCTCGCAGCGGCAAGAACTGCAACACCCGCAACAGCGGCCACAACCACAGTGGTGGAAACGCCGCCGATGGCAGAGCCAGTAGCTGCTTTGGCGCCAGCAGCCTCTTGGGCGTGAAGTGAAGTGGTTAACAACATAGATGTTGCTAAGACCAAAGACAGTTTGTTCAGTTGCATGTAAGTTCCCCTAGTGATAAAAATAAAAGCCCATATTAACTTAATTTAATGTCAAAGAAAAGAAATCCTATTGAAAAATAAACAGAAGGTATTTTATATTTATACACTTATGTACTAATTCCATCGATTAAACCAATCTTATCTCGTTTAAAAATGGTATTGGGCTTTCAAACCAATCTCTCGGGTGGTGTTGGCAGGTTCAAACCAGCCCTTGTAAACCTCAGACTTTGCAATATTCCAATAAGAAACAGTGGGCCCAAACGACATGTTTGCAAACCTGAGCATCATGGCCAGCCTGAATCCGTAACCTTTGTTTTGATCCAAGCTGACATTTTCTAGATTCAGCTTGGTGTCCGCAAGTTGAGCCTTCTGAACGCCGCTTATCAAATGGGCATATTCCACGGTTGTTGACAAAACCGATTGATCGGAAAACTTGATTCTGTGAACAACGCCCAGGGGGACAGTGGTGTAACTGCTGTCACGCCGATATCCTGCAGGGTTGCTTCGCAAATCGTTGTGCAACAAGCGCAAACCCAATCCAGCATAAGGCGCCAAGACATAAGTTCCCATGTCAAAATCCTTGCCCAAAATAAGGCGTCCCTCGACATAACGGTTGGGTGTATCGCTGATAGTGCCGTCCTTAGGGCTTTCGTAATCTGCGGCCCCAGTGGCGTAGCGTATATCGCCGCCAATGAACCAAGTCTTTCCTTGGTTCGGCCACTGCGAACCAAAAGCATAGGTGCCCGAGTATTCGATACCTATGTTTTGGGCCTTCAATGTCATGACATTGGGCTCAGCATATGTGTATTTAGAGACTGAGACACCCACACTGTTTTCTGTTTTTGACTCAAGATCTGCGCCTTTGGCTGGTAACAAGGTCATGGCAAACATTGAACTGCAAAGAGAAAGAAAAAAGATGCGGCAAAGATTTTGTCGGTAGGTATTCATTTTTTTTGGTGGAGGGTTGGTGCAAAATTCTTGCAAGCCATATGCGTGGGTTTTGAAATGTCATACTTCAAGCGGTGATATTAACAACAATAAAAAATGTTTTGCTCTTTTTTTATTTCATGACAAAAGTGATTTAACTACAGCTCGATAATGTGGGTATGGACTACACCCTGCCTGTTTGGTTTCTTGACTTGGTCATTGTTTTTTTCCTTTTGGAATGGGGCTGTCTTTATTTTTATTTCAAGCACCACCCCCAAGGCCTAACCACATGGGATGTGAGTTTTGCACTGGCACCCGGATTTTTTCTGGTTTTGGGTTTTCGATTCAACGCCCAAGAATCCATATCTGCTGTTTCGCTTGCTTGTTTGTTTTTAGCGGGTGTGGTGCACGCATTGGATTTGTATTGGCGTATTCAAAAAGCCAAATCTAAAGAGAGTCTGGATGCAAGTCAGGGTTCAATATCACCTAAAGCCTAGGTTCTTGCATGTTATGATCTGCCCCCAGTGCGGCTGTAGCTCAGTTGGATAGAGTACTTGGCTACGAACCAAGGGGTCGTGGGTTCGAATCCTGCCAGCCGCACCATTTATATATATGAGTAAAGCCTTTACCCGCGAGTCTGACAAAGACG